>JAYZAM010000120.1:0-4366 GCA_036339715.1 Pseudomonadota bacterium
GAGCCGAAAACGGGCTTTGAACGCCTCCATTGGGGACAAGCCGCCCTGCTCGAGTTTAAAATTCAAGCTCGTCGCCTCGCCACGTCCAATATCCCGCATCGCGACCGCGGCATCTATCTTTTGGTGATCGGGATACGTCTCGATGAATTCATCCAATGCGGCGATACCACCCCAGACCTGATTGCCCTCCCCAAGCTTCAGGTCTGCCATCCGAAATAGTGCATCGGCTTTTTCGGCGTCCGAAGCGGACTGCATGCCGATCAATTGTTCCAGACGAAGGATTGCGGTCTGTTCATTACCCGCCGCCAGCAGATCATCGACTGTGCCCATGGCTAATTCATAGGCGCTCGGGATTGCGCTCGTTGTCGCCGCGACGTCTTCGGATGTCTCAGGCGCCGTCTCTGTTGGTGAGGTCGCGCAAGCGGACATCAAGATTAAAGTGGAAGCGGCAATGAGAATGCGCATGTCTGAATCTCTCTCTTTATGAATCGTCTTTCGCCGTCTTGTGCAGGGGGCATGGCAAGACTGAGGCGGAAATCAGGAAAGGTCTGTCGTGTCACACCAGACATGATCTGCTTCATAGTCGGGCAAATCACCGAACCGATGCACGGGCGCACCCTCACCTTCGCCAATACAGACATAACCAGCCTCTTTCAAAAGATAGAGCTGCTGATCGGTCGGCGTAAGCCCGGAAGATTTATAACGAAGGGCTGCGGCCTCCAGATCGCCCATCAGGACCTTATCATCAAACCAGGCCGACAGCGTTTGAAGCCGCGCCAGTCTTCGCTGTGCATTCTCGATTTCAGTCGTGGCGAAAACTTCACGTCGCGTGATTGCCGCGGTTCGGGGGTCTTCCGGCACCAGGAGCGTAAATGTGCGGAAATCCTCGATCGCTCCAGGCATGTTGAAACGATCTTCAAATCTGTTCTGGCCACGCAAGAACAGAGCCGATGCGCGCTGTTCCAAGGTCAGATCATCTCGCATCAACAGGCGCGACAGCTCGCGATCTTTGGCTACCGTGCTAGGATTGGTCTTGACCGCTTCAATCTGCCCTTCAAAGACCACTGGGTCATAGGTTGCTGGTAGGGTTTCACAAGCAGCCAGTCCAATGGCGGCAACCGACAAAATGAAACGATACATGCGAGACTCCAGCTCCGATTGTTTCGGATTGGATCTGGCAGTGACAGCGGACTAAGGCGGAAAAACGACCGCGACTGCAATGCGCCTTACGCGCTTGCCGGATGGTCGAGTTCGGCGATGTTTCCACGCCCCAAAGCTTCGATCGCGCGGGCTGCAATATGGCGTGCATTCAGCCCAGCCTCGTCATACATCAGCTCAGGCTTATCCTGGTTCTGGAAGATGTCCGGTAGATGCATGGTCCGCACCTTTAGGCCTGCGTCGAGCGCACCCACATCAGCAAGATGATGCAGGACAAAAGCCCCAAAGCCGCCCATTGCGCCTTCCTCAACCGTGATGAGCACTTCGTGCTCGCGCGCGAGCCGTTCCGTCAGTTCCGCATCCAGCGGTTTTGCGAACCGTGCATCGGCGACCGTACAAGACAAGCCCTGAGCGCTCAGCATCTCGGCGGCCTTGAGCGACTCCTGGAGCCGCGCGCCATAAGACAGAATCGCGATGGCCGTTCCTTCCCGAACAATCCGCCCTTTTCCGATTTCGAGCGGCGCCAGGGTCTTCGGCATTTCGACGCCATAGCCATTTCCGCGTGGATAACGGAATGCCGATGGCCGATCATCGATCTCGTTGGCGGTCGCCACCATCAAAGCGAGCTCAGCCTCGTCCGCTGCAGCCATGCAAACCACACCTGGCAGCGCACCGAGATAGCCAATATCGAAACTTCCCGCATGTGTCGGTCCGTCAGCGCCAACCAGTCCGGCGCGGTCAATCGCAAACCTGACGGGCAGACTCTGAATCGCAACATCATGGACGACCTGGTCATATCCGCGCTGCAAGAATGTCGAATAAATCGCCGCGTAAGGGCGCATGCCATCCGCAGCCATACCTGCCGCCATTGTTACAGCGTGTTGCTCGGCAATCCCAACGTCAAAGGCCCGATCCGGAAATGCCTTTTGAAAGAGATTTACGCCGGTACCGGAGGGCATTGCCGCCGTGATCGCGCAGATCTTGTCATCAGTCTGAGCCAGCTCGACCAGCGTATTTCCGAACACATCCTGGAATTTTGGCGGCCCGCCAGATGATTTTTGCTGTTCGCCCGTGACGACGTTGAATTTGGAAACGCCATGATATTTGTCTGCGCTGTTTTCCGCTGGCGCATAGCCATGCCCTTTGTGCGTGACCACATGGACCAGAACCGGACGCTGCATTTTTTTCACGTTTTCGAGCACGGGCACGAGAACATCCAGATCGTGCCCATCAATGGGCCCAACATAATAGAACCCTAATTCCTCAAACATGGTGCCACCCATGGCGAACCCACGCAGGTATTCTTCGGCCTTACGGGCAGGGTTTTCCAATCCAATCGGCTTGACCATGGATTTCGCAAACCTGCGCAATCCGCGATACGACCGGCTCGAGACCAGACGCGAGAAATAATGGCTCATCGCCCCGACCGGCGGCGCGATCGACATGTCATTATCGTTCAGAATGACCACCTGGTGCTTTTGGTCGCCGCCAACATTGTTCATCGCTTCATAAGCCAGGCCCGCGGTCATGGAGCCATCACCGATCACCGAAACGACATGATTGTCTTTTCCCTGCAAATCGCGAGACGTGGCAAAACCGTGCGCTGCTGAGATCGACGTGGACGCGTGGGCAGCGCCGAACGGATCATACTCGCTTTCCGAGCGTTTCGTAAAACCGGATAGACCTCCGCCTTGTCGGAGGGTTCTAATACGATCCCGGCGCCCAGTTAGAATTTTGTGCGGATAGCACTGGTGTCCGACGTCCCAGATCAGCTTGTCGTCCGGGGTATCGAAAACGGCGTGCAACGCAACAGTTAGCTCAACAACGCCAAGTCCTGCACCCAAGTGCCCACCCGTGACTGAGACTGCGTCAATGACCTCCTGCCGGACTTCGTCAGCAATTTGTTTAAGTTCCTCGCGTGACTTTCCTTTTAGATCGTCAGGCGTCAGAACTTCGTCGAGCAAGCGCGCATTTTTTAGGTCTGTCATTCTGCGGTCTCCCGAACCCGCGCCAAGATTTCTGACAATTAATGTTTTCTATCAAGGACAAAATCAACCGATTGTAACAGGATATTGGCTCTTTGGCGAAAAATTGCGAGATGCTCCTTGGCCTGCGCGGCGAGGAGCCGCACCCGTTCCTGAGCCTGCTCAATCCCCAAAAGCGTGACAAAATTCGCCTTGCCGGCTGAGCCGTCAGTCCGCAGCGGCTTACCAACATCCGCCTCATCGCCGGTCGCATCCAGCAGGTCATCCGAGATCTGATAAGCCAATCCCAAATCGTGCGCAAAGCCATGCAACGCCTGGCGCTCCACTTCGTTTGCACCCCCAATGATTGCGCCCGCCTCGACGGAATAAGAAATCAACGCTCCCGTCTTCAGGCGTTGCATTCGGGTGATCGTATTCAAATCTCTAGGGCTTTCTTCTTCGAGCATATCGATCATTTGACCGCCTACCATGCCCTGAGCGCCGGAGGCATCAGCAAGCCGCTCAAGCAACCGTAATCTGATTTTCGGATCATGATGGGTCTCGCTGTTTGCGAGGATTTTAAATGCGAGAGTCAACAATGCGTCACCTGCCAGGACCGCCGTCGCCTCATCGAACGCCTTGTGAACAGTCGGTTGACCGCGCCGAAAATCATCATCGTCCATACACGGCAGGTCATCATGAATGAGAGAATAGCAATGCACGCACTCAAGCGCCGCCGCAGTCCGCAAAAGGGCTTTTTCTGGTGCATCGAACATTGCGCCTGTCTCGATGACGTAGAAAGGTCGCATACGTTTGCCATTGGCCAAAGCTGAGTGGCGCATGGCGCGCATCAGGTCCGCTTCCGGGCCTTGCGCTGGCGGGATCAATTGATCGAGCGCAACCGTCACCCGGTCAGCGACCTCCGTTAACCGGCGTCCAAAGTCTGGGTCATCTCCGTCCGCCGGCATCAATCGAAGCTCGCCGGCTCTGTCGTGGCCGCTCCATCCGAACCTTGCACAATTTGTTCGACTTTAAGCTCTGCCGATTTTAGACGCCCTTCGCAATGTTTCTTGAGCTCAGCTCCGCGCTCATAGATCGCGATCGACTGCTCAAGTTCGACATCACCTTGCTCCAACTGCCTGACAATGGTCTCAAGCTCCGCAAGCGCTTCTTAGAAGCTCATATCTTTGACGGGTGTCGGTTTGGCGGCCATTTCTTTTTTCCTGACTGTCTCAGTTTTCACA
>JAYZAM010000121.1:0-7585 GCA_036339715.1 Pseudomonadota bacterium
GCTCGCGGTCACCGGGCCTCATCAATATGAGCAAGTTATGGATGCGGTTCACACGCATCTTACACCGCCGCACAATCCACATACAGACCTGGTGCCAGAAAGCGGGCTGCGCCTGACGCCGCGCCATTATGCTTATTTGAAAATCTCCGAAGGCTGCAACAATCGCTGCAGCTTTTGCATCATTCCGAAACTGCGCGGCGATCTCGTCTCTCGTCCGATCCACCATGTTCTGATCGAAGCCGAACAACTGGTCCGCGCCGGCGTCCAGGAACTGCTCGTCATCAGCCAGGATACGAGCGCTTACGGCCTCGACATGAAATATGCGCCGCAGACTTGGAAGGGCGAGGAATATGAAACCCGCTTTCTCGATCTTGCACGCGGGCTCTCAACACTCGGTGTATGGACGCGGATGCATTATGTTTACCCCTATCCGCATGTCGATAAAGTCATTCCTCTAATGGCGGATGGCTTGATCACGCCGTATCTCGAAATTCCATTCCAGCATGCCAGCACGAATGTTCTCAAAGCCATGAAGCGTCCGGCAAAACAGGACCGGGTCCTGGAGCGCATCCAACAATGGCGACGAGATGTGCCAGTCCTTGCCATTCGCTCAACCTTTATTGTTGGGTTCCCCGGTGAGACCGAGGAAGATTTCGAAATCCTGCTCGATTTTATTCGCGAGGCCAAGATCGATCGTGCCGGCTGCTTCAAATATGAGAATGTGGCCCACGCGGACAGCCGCGACCTGCCGGGACATTTGCCGGATGAGGTGAAAGAAGAACGCTGGCATCGGTTCATGGAAACCCAGGCAGAGGTTTCTGCCGCGCGGGCTGCTGCGCAGATCGGAACAACCCAGGACGTGATCGTCGACGGACCAAGCGATGAGGTCGGGGAATATCTGGCCCGCTCCAAAGCTGACGCGCCCGAAATTGATGGTGTTGTTTATCTGAAGTCTGAAGCAGACTTGAAGCCCGGAACGATCGTTGCGGCGCACATCACCGACGCGGATGCCTATGACTTGTACGGACGCGTGGTATAGTCTTCCGAAAATAAGATTTTCGGGAAACGACATGCCACAAAAGTCTCTGGCCACAGGCCTCGCCGCTTCACTCCTCATGCTCACTGCAAACGCTCAGGACTCTGAGCAGCCTTTGCCCTTCCCTGTGGTCCCCGCACCCGAAGATTCGGAGGCGATTGCGCTATATGATGGCGCAGCGCCCGGATCAGAAGCGACCGAGCTCGAAGAGATTTGGCGCAATGCCGGTACGGAGCGCTGGGCCACCAATGTGACCGTCCCGACCCTGTTACCAGTTCTACCTGAAAATCCAGACGCATCCCGCGCGGCGGTGATTGTCGTTCCGGGGGGCGGCTTTCAGTTTGTGTCCATGGACAATGAAGGGTACCCAATCGCCGATTGGCTTGCAGAGCGCGGCGTCGCGGCTTTTGTCCTGAAGTACCGAACCATGGAAACGCCCACCGATCAGGCCGAATTCACCGCCTTCATGAGCGCGCTCTGGTCTCCACAGCCAGGGGACCCCCAGATTGATGTGACCCAAGGCATACCGTTCGCGGTCGCCGATGCGCAGAAAGCGCTCGATCTCGTGCGCGCTAACAGCGACGCGTGGGGGTTTGACGCTGATAAAATTGGTATGCTCGGCTTCTCTGCCGGGGCGATGACGACGCTTGGCGTCACACTCGCTGATGGGGACGCGGCCGCGAAACCGGATTTCATCGGATACATTTATGGCCCTATGCTGGCCACCGAAGTACCCGAAGGCGCGCCGCCCATGTTTAATGCGATCGCTGCCGACGACCCGCTGTTTCAGGGACAGGGCTTTGGCCTGATCGAGTCCTGGCAGAACGCAGGCGCACCGGTTGAGCTGCACTATTATCAGTCCGGCGGACACGGATTCGGAAGCTACAAGCGGGGCGTCCCATCCGATGGCTGGTTTGATCAGTTCATGCTGTGGATGGGAGGGCAAGGCTTGCTTGCGCCCCCCGTGGATGGCGAGTGACCTATTCGTCTTCGGCGAAAACCTTTTCGAGGAATTCGGCCTGGGCACGGTAATAGAACAATCGGTTTGAGAGCTTGCGCCAGCCATGCCCCTCATCTTCGATGCGGATATAAGGGGCGTCTATCCCATTGGCACGCAGGGTTTTGACCATGACTTCGGTCTCATAGACATCAATCCGCGGGTCCATGACGCCGTGCGAATAAAGCACTGGAACCTGGATCTTGTCTGCCATGCGGATCGGCGAGTTTTCAGTATAGTAGTCGATCCATTTCTGCTCTCGAATGTCGCCATACTCGATCCGGTCTGAAGCTTTCAGAGCGGGCGATGCAATCTGCAGCGCTGTGACCCAATCCGCCACTCCGAACAGGCTAACTCCAGCTGCGAAAGTTTCCGGATAGAGCGCCAGGACCGCGTTCACCATGTAGCCACCATAAGAACCGCCCGCCACAGCGGCGCGGTCCATATCCACACGCCCATCTTCGCGCAGATACGCGGCCATATCGATCAGGTCCCGAACGCTGTCACGGCGCTTTTCCTGGTCGTCCAGCGTCATATAGGTGCGTCCAAAGCCAGTGGACCCGCGAACATTCGGCTCAAAGACGGCGATGCCGCGATCAACATGATACTGCACCACTGGATCAAAATTCGCCATCGATTGCGCGGTTGGTCCGCCATGGACCAGGAACAGAACTGGAGGCGGCCCGTCGCCCGACTGAGACTCTTCATCCGGCAGATACAAAAGGCCCTGTACTTCAAGCCGGTCGCGCGCGCGGATCCGGAGGCTTTCGGGACGGACGAACCGGTCCGGATCGAGACCGGCATAGGTTGGCTCGAAGGTCCGGCTTATTGAATTGCGCTCCATATCCCAGACGCGAATTTCGCCCGGTGTGCGCCAGCCATTGATCCGCAAGGCAACTCGGTCAGACCCAGGCGCGCAGCTAATGCTGTAAACGCCTTCTGGGAGCCGAGGTGCGTCAATCTCAGCCCCTGTGGTCAGATCACGCACATGCAGCGTGTGGAAGCCATCCACATTCTCGGTAAAGGCGAGATACTGACCGGATGCACCGCACACTTCGAGACCGCCTGCATCGCGGATTGTTTCAAACGCGATGCTGATTTCGCGTGTCGCCAGATCATAGAAATGGACCACCGAAAGTTCACGATCCACGTTGCTGGAAAAATAGAAACCACTGCTATCGGACAGCCATGCGAACCCGCCATCACCGTGGTTTGCACGAGGCTCAGGCGCGGAAATGGTCATCATCTCTCTTGACGCGACATCGAGCAGATAAAGATTATCGGAGTCTTCCCCAACCGTTTCGACGACGATGGCGTATTTGCCATCGGGTGAAAGAGAGCGGGCAAAGAACCCGAACGTGCCCTCAAAGAGCATTTCGGTTTCACCCGTGGTTAGATCGGCTTTATAGATATCGAAATCGAGACCGTTTCGCTCCGTTGACGCGAATACCGCTTCCGTGCCATCGCCCGAAATATCACCAAATGATCGGAAACCACCCTCGACGGCCGGCAATAACAGCCGCTCAGTCGCTCCATCGGCCGAGACGAAATAGTAGGACTCTTGCTCATTGCCATCATTGTCAGCGCCATAGATCAGGCCTGAACCGTCGGGCATCCAACGGAAGAACGTGATGCCATTGCCGAAGGTGAGCTGTTGCGGCGCGCCGCCTGTTGCCCGGGTCACCCACAATTGCGGAACGCCGGTCACGCTATAGCTGAAAGCCACTTGCGCTCCACCGGGCGCGAGTTGTGCGCTACCCGCGCCCCGCACCAACATGTATCGCGCAATATCTGCCGGGTCACTGCCTGAAAGACCGACATTTACTTTGCCGGGCGTGGGCGAAATCGCCTCAAGGTCATAGTCCGGACCTCCGATGGTTTCTTCCGCTTCCATCTCCACTTCGATTGGCGGGAGATCGTCCACCATTTGAGTTTTTTCCTGGGTTTCCGCAGTGACGCAGGCAGTGAGGGCTGTCGTGATGGCGGCGATGGATATCAAAGATCGGGACATTTGTGTCTCCCAAGAAAATTGAACGCACTAACGTGAGACGCGCGCTGGACCGATCACGACTGCATTTGCGAGCAGAAGGTTCAGTCCGTTCAAATATGCCCGTGTGGTCGGACTTTGTGTAAACCCGACGACCACGCCGCTGCCCTGACGCTCTGCCATAACGAATGGCTTGAACGCGAGCTGCAAGCGGTTTTCATCCCACAGGTAACCACTTTCCAGCAAGGTCTCGGCATCCGCGAACCGGAATACATTGGTCCCATCTGCGGCATTTAACGGGCGATAGATTTCCCGACCCGTGACCAGTGCTGTCGCACCGTCATATCCAGACGCCATCCAGTGACTGGTCTCAGCCACGGTTTTCACCAGAACACCCGGAATATCCTCGGGCCGCGCGCGGTGGTCATGAATATGCTCTTCATATTCGGCGAGAGAAGCGAAATTTATCCCTGGTGCACGGCGTTCTTCGGTCGGTTTTGTGGCTTCGACATCGCTCGAGGCAAGCTCCAACTTGGTTGAAAGAAGTCCGACATCCTCGCCCGTGAGCTCACTCACACCCGTGGCGATCGCAACCAGAACGCCGCCTTCGCGAACAAATTCCTGCAAAGGTGCAGCCGAGCCCATTTGAGACACCAAGCCGCCATAGGTGTCAGGGATGATCAGTACATCGTAGAGTGACAGATCGGCCCGGGACAGGGTCGACACACGGATCGGCGCGACCGGGATCCCAAGCTGCTGCTCCAGGACAAAGCGGGTATTTCCAGCCGACGTCGGGCTGGTTCCATTGCCCCATGCAATCGCGACTTTGGGCATTTTGAGCGTTACGAACGCGGAACTGCCGAAATTCGGGCCATCTTCAACCCAGCTGTTTGGCATCGCAACCAGCTCAGCACCGACCTCCTCAGCAAGCGCTCGCAGGTCTGCGCCAAGTGACGGACTATTGTCCGCCACTGAGAAGACGGCTGTCCCAGCGGGGAAAGTTCGTCCATTTTGAATGAAGGCTTCATCGGTTGTTTTTCCGACAAGACCCGCTTTCAGTGCCGCTATGGCAAGTCGCGCCTGTCCACCATCGGTCCATGGAATGGCGTATCCAAAGGCACCTGTTCCCGACATAATTGCTGGGATCGGATCCGCAGCTGCAACCGCAACCGCTTCGCTCAGATCAACGCGGCGGCACTGCTGCGCCTGCACGCCATCCATCAATGGCAGTGACCAGGCCGTGACATCGTACAATTCATGGTTCAGCCCCTGATCCCGTCGACTTTCTTGCTCTGCGATGAAGTCAGGTGCAAGCGGAGTGGAGCGGCTCAGCAACGTATTGATCAGGCGCCCCTGAGGCTGGGCCATATCAACGATCAAAGCACCGTCCGGATACATTGCACGACACTGCGTGCTGCCCGCTGGGACGCGTTGTACTGCGACACCCTGACGGGTGAGCCGCCGCGCCATGGCTTCGGCTTCATACCGTCCGGACGCCAAGTCGAGCACCACATATCGGTCATCTGCCCCGCGCGCCTCTTCCATCGCAGAACGCCGAAACGCGGCATAATCGGTCAGGAATGAGTTCTTGTTTCGGGCAACGGTTTCCAAAGTGGCAATTGACGTCAGAACATTGTTCCGCACGCCCTCGGCATAGGTGAGTATCGACCCATCATAGCGCTTGAACACAAGCCCGCGCGGTGATGCTTGTTCGAACGTCATCGCAATCGCGCCATTCAGGGTTGGCCACATATCGCCATAGCCTGGGTAAAAGGCATCGAAGACTTCTCGGGTGAAATAGTCGACCCCAAAACGATCGAACCAGCTCGCCATATTCTGGCCGAGCTGAACCTGACGGTTTTTCTGGTCCGGTGTGATATTGGGATTGTAGGGACGCGCGGCCGGCGGAAAATAATACGTGCTGTCGCCGCCCATTTCGTGACTGTCGACATAGATGACCGGATGCCATTCGAGAACGGCGGAGACCTTGCCTTGCGTTTCGGGCTGCGTCATCGCGAACCAGTCGCGGTTCAGGTCGAAGAGATAATGATTGAACCGACCGCGTGGCCAGGGCTGATCATGCTCGGCTGTGTAGCGGTCAGCCAGCGGTTTCATTCCGAGCGCGGACGCAAAGCTATGGACGAACCGGTCGCGCCCGTCAGGGTTCTGGCTAGGATCAATAATAATGATTGTGTTTTCGAGGATTGCCTCGACCAGATCATCGTCTTGAGCGGCGAGCAAGTGGTAGGCCATGAAAAGCGCGCTGTCAGGCGGCGTAATTTCGTCGCCATGCACCCCATAGGAGAGCCAAACGACAGCAGGTGTGTCATCGAGA
Source organism: Pseudomonadota bacterium (assembly GCA_036339715.1). Lineage (GTDB taxonomy): Bacteria > Pseudomonadota > Alphaproteobacteria > Caulobacterales > Hyphomonadaceae > Henriciella. The sequence goes on from JAYZAM010000121.1 coordinate 6,356, forward strand.
CTCGCTGCGGATAATTGTTCGCCTCGCGCAAGGTCCGACAGGTTTGACTGGATTGCTTCCAATCGCGCCATATTCTGAGCCGAAGAAATTACCGCATAATTGAGTGGGCGCCCCTGCCAGGTCTCTCCATAACTGCGGACTTCCATTCGATCCGGGGCGTGCGCGGCAAGCGCTTCCAGGAAGGTCGTGATCTGATCGACTGAGGAAATGACATTGCCATGCTCATATCCCACCACTTCCGGCAGCGTCGGAACATCAGGGTCGTACGTTGTGTCCGGATATGCTTGCGCATGGGCCGAAACCGCGGCGCTCAAGCCCAGGAGGCAGCCAATAAAATAACGAACAATTCCCACGATACACCCCATCTTCTATAGGCTTGGCCATTGGCCAGTTTTGGTTCTGATCCATTAGCTAAAACGCCGAAGCGTTTTGCCAATCACGATTTTAGTCCGTTTCGAGCGCCAGAGCGACGCCTTCCCGGCGGGGGTCTGCCCCACCCAGCAGGCCCTCTTCGGTGACCAGGATCACATGTAATCCGCTATTCTCACCGCGCCGTTCTTGAACATTGTAGCCGGCCGCCTTGAGCTCGTCGGCCACTTCCTGTCCGCCGTCCCGATCGACCTCGACCCCGACTGTCTCGCCGCGCGCGATAATATTTGGCAGGTCAATCGCTTCTTGCGGCGTGTGATCCCAGGCCAGAACGCCAATGATCGTTTTGGCAGTATAAGCGACGATTGAATTGCCACCTGGGGATCCGGTGACCATTTTAAGACCGCCCGCATCATCGAAAATTATGGTTGGCGACATAGAGCTACGCGGGCGTTTTCTCGGCCCCGGCGCATTGGCCACGGGCAGATTTGATTTGCGCGGCTGGCGGGCGAAATCGGTCAGCTCATTGTTAAGCAGGAAACCTTTGACCATTCGAGAGTTTCCAAACGCCGCTTCAATTGTCGCCGTCATCGCCACGGCATTGCCGTCCTTGTCGACAATGGAGAAATGGGTCGTGCCCGGCGCATCCTCGGTGGGGTCCTGCCCCCACATGCCGACCATTGGGTTGCCGCCAAGCGCCACCCCAGGGTCGCCCGGTCGCGGCGTGGCGCCCGGTTCGAAGACTTCAGTTGCCCGCACGTCGAGATAATCCGGGTTGATCAGATCCATCGCCGGGACCTGAACAAAATCAGCGTCGGCAACGTAATGGTCCCGATCCGCATAAGCGAGGCGCTGCGCATC
>JAYZAM010000122.1:0-4353 GCA_036339715.1 Pseudomonadota bacterium
CCATGTCGACGATCGATGCGCCTGTCGCAACGATACAGTCCACCAGACCATACTTCACCAGGTCGCGGTAAACGTGCATACAGCCGCCAGCGGAGGTGGAGCCTGCAAGCGTGAGAATGATCGAGCAATCCTGATCCTCGAGAGCCATGTCAAAGATTTCGTTGGCGCGTGCCGTGTCTCGCGACGAGAATGACATCTTGCCCATGGCTTCAACGATAGGCCGCGCATCGAAGGACGTAATGTCCACATGCTCTACAGGTTTGCTGAGAAGCTCTGCTTTGCGGTTCGTGTTTGCTGACATTGAAAGACTCCAGATTTGGTCGCTCGCGTTCTAACGAGCGTAGATGACAGGGTCCAGACAAGCCATCCTCATCCCGACGAGATGAGGGTGCCTGGATCGGAATTTTACTTGATTGGGGTTAGGCCATTACGGCGACGGTGGTGTCCGAATAGAAACCGTTGAACTTCGATGCGAGGGCCTGGCCATACGCACCGAGATGGCAAATCTCGATCCAGTCACCTTCTTCGACATCACCCGGTAGGTCGAATGGACCTTCCATGACGTCCAGACTGTCGCAGGTCGGACCGAAAAAGCGGAATCCTTCGCCTGAAACAGCCTCGCGTGGCGTGGCGCGATGAAGTTTGACCGGGAATTTCCACGCGCATTGTGCGGCATCGAACAGCGAGCCATAGCTGCCATCGTTGAGGTAAAGGTCTGAGCCCTTCCGCAGTTCAACTCTTGCCAGCGTGGAACCGCCTTGAGCGCAGAGGGCGCGGCCGGGTTCACCCAGGACCTGGATGTCGGCGAAGCCATGCTCACGGAGGCCGCTGCGGATCGCGGAGAAATAGTCGCCCATTGGTTTCGGTGTCATGCCCGGATAGGCGACCGGAAAACCGCCTCCGCAATCAATCGAGTCAATTGCAACTCCGGCCTGGTCAACGATCTTACGAGCCCAGGCAAGCGCACGGCCATACTCATCCGTGTTGAGACATTGGGAGCCGACATGGAAAGTCAGCCCGAGCATGGCAACGTGAGGGCGCGCTGCTTTTGCCAACGCAACGGCATCCTCAAAATCTGCGCCAAACTTGCCCGACAGTGGCATGACCGCGTCACCTTTAGGGAGCGCCAGACGAACATGCAGGTTGAGATCGGCGGGATAACCGGTCTCTTCTAGGATTTTCATCAGCTCTTCGATGCAGTCGAAGGAAAAATCGCGCACGCCTTCGGCATATGCGTGGCGGATTGCGGCACGCGATTTCACAGGGTGCATAAAGAACAGCGACGCGGACGGTGCGATTGACTTCACAAGCTCGACCTCGCGGGTCGAAGCGACATCAAAGCAACGAACGCCGGCGGTCCAAAGTGTTTTGAGAACCGCTGGGTGAGGATTGGCTTTCACGGCGTAAAGCACCTTACCCGGAAATCCGTTCAGAAAGGTGCGTGCAGCCGCCGCAATCCTCTTCGGATAAAGGACGAAGATTGCGTCATCGCCTTCATAGGCGCGCAAAACGTCGCCAACGCTGGCGAACGCCGGCATGCCGGAGCGATTGGAAGAATCTGGAAGAATAGCTGGACGCGCCAGAGGCGCGTAGTCGGTCTTGAACATGATCGGAAAATTCGGATTTGGACTGGCGTGCAAGCCAGTGAACTCATTGACTACTCGACCCACTAACGGATCAAGCGCGGCATGGTTCGGCGGGCCTAATGCCCGCTACGGCCTTATAAGTTCCGCGATAGCGGCCAGGTAATCCCCGAATTTCCTATCATAATAGTTATAGAGGCCCGTATCGAACGATACGGAATTACGACTCTGCGATGTCGCAGGAGCGAACTCTTTCGGTGTCATCCAAGTATCCTCGGCATGCATGACTGACCTCCGGTCAGTGATGAAGTGAAGACAGTTGGGCTCACCCGTACTGACGCCCTTCCGGGACCGTCGTAGCTCGCTTGCTTGTCGGCGGCGGATGTATGCAAAAAAGCTGGAGAGATCAAGAATTTTTTTCGGCCATGCATGCATCGAATGCACGGCTCAGATCGTCAATCAAATCGGAAGTGTTTTCCAGGCCAATATGGAGCCGGATCAGGTGCCCAGACTTGCGGGTCGTCCAGTCCGTTTTCATCCGTGTCAGCTGCTCATCGCAAGGAATAGCGAGGCTTTCGAAGCCACCCCAGGAGAATCCCAATTTAAAAAGCTCGAGTGCGTCCAGGACTGCATCGACTTCGCGGTTCGTCTGCGCATCCAGCACGAAGGAAAACAGCCCAGAGCTTCCACTGAAATCCCGGCACCAAAGCGAGTGATCGGGATGTGACGGCAGGGCGGGGTGGATGATCGCATTCGCGAGCGGCTGAGATTGCAGCCAGTCCCCGACCTCGATTGCAGCCTTCTCATGCTGAGCCAGGCGCGTTTCGAGCGTGCGGGTACCCCGCAAGGCAGAATATGCATCATCCGGTCCGAGTGCGATTCCCCAGTCTTCGGTCAGGTCTTCGATCTCGGCGCCAATCTTGGCGTCCTTTGTCATCACGGCCCCACCAAAGGCGTCAGAATGGCCGACGATGTATTTCGTCAGCGCCTGGACCGAGACATCCACCCCCAGATCGAGCGGCTGGCAAAATACACCTGCTGACCACGTATTATCCATGACAGTTCTGGCACCAGCGGCCTTGGAAAGCTGAGCTAGTCGTTTGATGTCGCAAATTTCGAATGTGAGAGAGCCGGGTGCCTCGAGAAACACGGCTGCCACCCCAGCCGAAAGCTTGTTCTCGAAAGCGCCGACGTCCCTTGGGTCGAAACGTTCGCAACTGACGCCCATACGCTTTAGTCGTCTCTCGCAGAACCGACGAGTAGGACCATAAAGGGAGTCCGAGATCAGCACGCGATCTCCGCTCTGAACGATTGCCGCTATGGCAACAGCACATGCACTGAGGCCCGATGGCGTCAGGCGCGCGGCATTCGCATTTTCCAGCGTGCAAAGCGCTGTCTCCAGTTCACGGTGAACCGATAGCCCCATCCGACCGTAACCGGGCTTCTCACCATAGAGGGCTTTGCGATCTGGTAGAATGACCGTCGAAGCTTTTTCGACGGGCGGGTTTACCGTCCGGCGCGGCCCCGTTCCCGCCTTGTTGTGGATGAGGCGGGTATTTCGTTTCATGCCGTAGCGGTTGCGACGGGGTTCTCGGAAGTGCTGGCCCATTCTGTCCATGAGCCATCGAAGACCGCCACATCCCAGTTTCCGAGTTGTGCCAGCGCAAGCGCAATCAACGCGGCAGACACACCTGAGCCGCAGCTCGTGACAACTGCGCCATTGCGATACGGCTCGAGCGAGTTTTTCAGTTCAAGCTCATCAGCGAGTTTGCCATCAGCACCGATGAGGTTTGTCGCCGGAATGTTGATACTGCTCGGAATATGCCCCGAAGCGAGCCCCGCGCGTGGCTCACTCTCGGATCCGCGAAAGCGTCCCGGGGGGCGAGCATCCAATATGTGCGCACTTCCAGACTCTGAGATTTGCCGCATCTGGGCGAGCGATTTGACTAGATGCGTCTGCACACGTGGCGTGAAGTGCCTGCCGCCGGTCACGACAGGTGGCATGTCTTCTAGTTCTCCGCCCTCTGCTTCCCAGGCGCGCAGGCCGCCATCAAGCACATATACGTCCTTGTGACCCATCACTCGAAACATCCACCAGACGCGCGCGGAAGCCATGAAGTCATTCGCATCGTAGATAACGAGCCGGTTGCCATCACCCACACCAAGTTTTCTGACGCGAGAGGAGAACTTCACCGAGTCCGGCAGCATGTGGGGAAGATTGTTCTCGGTATCGCAGATTTCATCGATATCGAAGTAGACGGCACCCGGGATGTGCCCCCGCTCATAAACTTCCCGTCCGCTTTTGGCGTCCGCGCTCCAGGCAGGAAACCAGCTCGCGTCGATGACGCGGATGTCGGGAGCTTCCAAATTGGATTTGAGCCATGCGGCCGAAACGAGTGGGGACATTGGTAGACTACTCCTCCATCCAAGGCGGGACGGGTAAATCCTTCGTGCGAAGGAATTCGGGATTGAACAGCTTGGATTGGTAGCGATTGCCGTAATCGCAAAGGATGGTCACGATTGTGTGGCCAGGGCCCAGATCCTTGGCCAGCCGAACAGCGCCGGCAACATTGATCCCCGCGGATCCACCGAGACAAAGCCCCTCATCAAGGATGAGGTCATAAAGAATGTGCAGCGCTTCGCTGTCGGAGCAGCGGTAGGCGAAATCGACTTCCAGGTCCTCAATGTTCTTCGTGATCCGTCCTTGTCCAATGCCCTCTGTGATTGAGGTGCCTTCGGACTTCAGTTCACCGTTCTTGAAATACTCGTA
>JAYZAM010000123.1:0-7335 GCA_036339715.1 Pseudomonadota bacterium
CATAGCGCGACTGGGCATCATCTACACGCTGAGTGCGACCTAGTTCGTCAGATGCGGCGAGCTTATCGTCGAGCGCTCGGTCCATCCGACTTTCAATCTCGAGTTCAATATCGTCCGAGAGCTTATAGCCGTTCGGTCCGAACAATTTGATGCCATTGTCCTCGTAGCTGTTGTGGCTGGCCGAGATCATCACGCCGAGGTCAGCTCGCAAGGAGCGGGTCATCATTGCCACTCCCGGGGTCGGCAGAGGCCCGAACAAAGTAACGTCCATGCCAACGGACGTAAAACCTGCGACCAGCGCCGGCTCAATCATATATCCAGACAAGCGCGTATCTTTGCCAATCACGACGCTATGGCGTCGAGGACTGGTCGTACGAAAGTACTTCCCGGCCGCCATTCCTAATCTCATAGCGATTTCAGGGGTCATTGGCGGTGTGTTCGCCGTGCCACGAATTCCGTCCGTTCCAAAGTATTTACGTGCCATTGTGCGCTAAATCCTTGCTACGCCCGCTCCAGCAGGGTTTGCTGTCTCATACACGCGCCATGCCACACTTTCGAGAAGATTTCCAAGAGTGGATTTAGCCTCTATTGGCATATCTTCTGCATAATAAGCGGGTGTTGGGGATAATAGAGGACACGCAAAATGCGTTTAAAATCAATTCTTGTGGGCAGTATGCTTGCCGCCACGCTTGCCGGTTGTGCCACTGGCTTACCATCTGACATGACCGTCGCAGAGTATTGCGCGAACCCAGATCGGGCTTCTGAAGAAGTCTGTCGGCTGAAAGTTGAAATCGATGGCAATGCCACCGCGCTTGCCGAAACCAATATGAGCTTGCGCGAAGCGCGCCAGATCTCAGACAGCGCTTTGTCGGCAGCCGCCGCAGCGCAGGCGTCTGCAGATGCTGCACAGAGCCGCGCTGACTCAGCGTACGAGCTTGCGTCATACCTGTCCGAGAAGGACCTGGATTGCAAAACCAATACGGTCCAGAAATCCAATATCGGCACATGTGAACCTGGATACACCGTTATGGGCTGTGTTCAGACACGTTACACCCATCGCGCTGGAGGCCTGTCCTTCCTCCGCGAACTCAACAATGAACAGTGCCGCTTCAATAGCCGTGTTCTGGAAATGCAGGTGCGCTGCTGTCGTGCAGCAGCCGACGATGACGGCGCTGGCTCTTAAGCCCGTAAACTTGCACTAAATTATGTCATTTCAAAAAGGGGTCATGATTGACCCCTTTTTCTTCATTGGGCGAAACGAATTTCGTCACAATCCGCAATACGATTTGCAATGACTTTGGTAACCCGACCTGTCTAGGGAAATTCGGGACGTTATGATTTGGAGTGTTTCAAATGTGTGGGATTATTGGCATTGTCAGCCGGACAGGTTCAGCTTCCGAGCGCGCCATGGAAGCGTTACGCCGGCTGGAATATCGGGGCTATGACAGTGCCGGCATTGCCACACTCCAGGAAGCGAAGCTCGATCGTCGTCGCGCCTCGGGGAAGTTGAACAATCTACAATCACTCTTGATGGACGATCCGCTACAAGGCAGCACAGGGATCGGGCATACACGCTGGGCAACTCATGGCGCAGCGAATACGCGCAACGCTCACCCACATGTCTCCGGCCCGGTCGCGCTCGTGCACAATGGGATCATCGAAAACTTCCGCACACTTCGAGCCGAGTTAGAAGCCAAAGGTCACGCCTTCGAGACTGAAACAGACACCGAAACAATCGCCCATCTGATCGCCGCGAACCTGAATGAAGGCGCGGATCCGACTGCCGCGGTCAAAGCATCTCTCGAACATCTCGAAGGCGCCTTCGCGCTCGGCATTCTGTTTGAAGGGCATGACGATTTTCTGATTGGCGCACGCAAGGGATCGCCGCTCGTGATCGGTGTCGGCGATGGCGAAATGTTCCTCGGGTCGGATGCGCTCGCGGTCGCGCCATTCACCAATCGCGTGATCTATCTCGAAGAAGGTGACTGGTGCGTCCTTCAGGCGGACTCGTTTGAGATTTTCGATGAAAGCGGCACGCCGGTTGATCGCGCCGAAACACTGGTTCAGGCGGCTGGGGCGACGGTTGAAAAAGGCAATTATCGCCATTTCATGCAGAAGGAAATTTTCGAACAGCCAGACAGCACCGCGCGCACGATCGGGGCCTATGTCAACGCGCTTGACCAATCGATCGACTTACCTGGTGCGGACTCCGCGATTGATTGGGAAAACATCACCCATTTACATATGGTCGCCTGCGGAACGGCGTATTATGCCACATGCGTTGCGGAATATTGGTTCGAACAAATCGCCGGATTGCCTGTAAAGACGGACATCGCGTCAGAGTTTCGATATCGCCGTCCTGCGCTTCCAAAATCAGGCGGTTTGGCATTGTTCGTGAGTCAATCGGGCGAGACAGCGGATACGCTGGCGGCCCTGCGCTACTGCAAGGATGCCGGATTAAAAACGGCCGCGGTCGTAAATGTGCCGACATCCACCATTGCCCGCGAAGTTGATCTGGTACTGCCAACCCTCGCCGGTCCAGAAATTGGTGTCGCTTCCACCAAAGCTTTTACGGCCCAGTTGTGTGCCTTGGCTGCCGCCGTGATCGCAGCTGGGAAAGCCCGCCGCACAATCGATCGGAAACAGGAATCAGATCTCGTCGACGCCTTGAGTGGCGTGCCGAGATTGATCTCAAAGAGTTTCAAACTCGATGGCAGTATCGCGGCTCTCGCGCGGGACTTATCAAAGGCCCGCGATGTCATCTACCTTGGGCGAGGTCCTCATTATCCGATCGCTCTGGAAGGAGCATTGAAGCTCAAAGAAATCAGCTACATTCACGCAGAAGGCTATGCGAGCGGCGAGCTTAAGCATGGGCCAATTGCGTTGATTGATGAGGAAACTCCGGTGGTTTTCGTCGCACCTGATGATGAACTGTTCGAAAAGTCACTGTCTAACCTTCAAGAGGTTGCAGCGCGGCGAGGCAATGTACTGTTGATCAGCGATTCGGCGGGTCTTGAAAAAGCAGGAGACGCGCCGGCGTTGCGCATAGAAATGCCGGATTGCCACCCCTTCATCGCGCCGATTCTGTATTCTGTGCCGGTGCAAATGCTCGCTTATTACATTGCGGTTGAGAAAGGCACGGATGTGGATCAGCCGAGAAATCTCGCCAAATCCGTGACAGTCGAATAATTTGAGATCACAAGGGAGATCTCGGCCCGGCCTGTGAGAAGAACAGACCGGGCGCTAGATCACGCTCAAACGACGCTTCCAAAAAGACCAAGGGTCAGAACCGCGCCCATAATGGCGAGGGGAAGCGAAAGAGCTGTGGCGATGAAGCTCGTCCGAGCTTCGGTTGGGGAGGAAACACGCATGGGATTTATCCTTCTTAGCGTTGTGTCAGCCGCGACCATTCGCGACCGACAATTGCTATGTAGGAAGCCCCAATTCAAATTCAATGAATAATTTGAAAATTATTCAGCGTTCACAAATTCGTGTACTTTTATGGGCACGCTTAACCCCGCCAGGATGATATCCATCACACCTTCAAGCTCCCGTTCCAGCTTGGGAAGCGTCAGCCTGGACCATAATTGCGGGTACCTGAACTTCATCGTCGCGGATTGCATCATCTCTGCAATGAAGTTGGGATTTTCCATCGGTGCAAAGGTTCCTTCGGCGACTCCCTGCTCCAAAAGCTGAACCAGATACACACGCTCTTGCGCCATTTCTTCGTTCGCGAAGGTTGGACGCTCGCTGGACAGCACCTCTGCCACCTCCAGAATCTTTGCATCTTTGTCCAGTTTCTCAAATGTCGTGCGCAGCGCAGTGCGGTGGAAAATCCGCATTTTCTCAACGGCTGAGCCCTTGCCCCGCACAAGTGCAGCGTTCTGCGCGTTGATTTCCATATTGAGCTTGCGTGCCATCGCTTCAGCAATGTCTATCTTCGAAGCGAAGAATCGATAGATGTTGCCCGCTGACATACCGCAATCGCGGGCGATTTCAGCCATTGTCGTCTTGGCGTAACCATAGTGCATGATACGCTCCATGGCGGCATGGAGGATTTGTTCGCGGGTATCGAGTTTATCGTTCATGGGCGATAGAATAATGGAAAAGTGTGAATGATCAACAAATTGTTCAATTTCACATACAGTAGAAAGTTGAGAGTGTGACAGATTTCACGCGGATTGGCGTACTCGGCGCCGGAGCATGGGGCACGGCCCTTGCGGCATCGCTTTATGCAAAAGCAAATGAAGATAACCCCGATATTCCCGTTTGGGCCTTGGAATCGGAGGTTGCCACCGCCCTTTCAAGCGGTGCGGGGAACCCGATCTATCTCCCGAACATCGATCTACCAAAAATGCACGCGAGCACCGATTTATCCGTGCTCGCCGGATGCGATGCGATTCTCGCGGTCGTACCGGCGCAGTTTGCGCGAGCGACTTTCGAAAAACTCGCGCCCCTAATCAATGATGGGACGCCCATACTCTTGTGCTCAAAGGGCATTGAGCGAGGCAGCCTCAGCTTGATGACGGATGTTTTGAGCGAATCCATACCAGCGGCTATTCCTGCGGTGTTGTCGGGACCCAGCTTTGCCGCCGATGTGTCGCGCGGTCTGCCGACCGCAGTGACGCTGGCTTGCGCTGATGAAGCGATGGGGCAGCGTCTAATGAATGCGGTCGGCCAGCCAGGGTTTCGTCCCTATTGGACCGATGATTTGGTCGGCGCTGAAGTCGGCGGCGCCATTAAGAACGTCCTCGCTATTGCCTGTGGGATTGTTGAGGGGCTGGCGCTGGGCAAGTCGGCACACGCGGCGCTGATCGCGCGCGGCTTTGCGGAGATGACCCGCCTCGGCGTTGCTATGGGGGGGCGTGCAGAAACCCTGGCAGGGCTTTGCGGTCTCGGCGACCTGGTATTGACCTGTTCATCCCCGCAATCGCGAAATATGAGCTTTGGCCTCGCCCTCGGACAAGGGCAAACGGCGGAGGAAATTTTGAACGCGCGCAACGCGGTCACCGAAGGCGTCGCCACCGCGCCCGCGCTCGTCGCACTGGCGCATCAAAATCAAGTCGAAATGCCAATCTGCGAAGCGGTTAACGCAATTCTCTCTGAAGACTTATCTGTATCTGAGGCGATCACGGCGCTGCTCGCCCGACCTTATAAAGGAGAATAGAATGCCACTTTTTCTGATCAATGCTCGCGACAAGGCCAACAGTGCCGATCTCCGTCTCGCAACACGTCAAGCGCACCTGGAATGGGCGGGCGGCTCCAAACATCGCATCGCGATGGCTGGACCAGTTCTATCAGACGATGGAGAGAGCATGCGTGGCTCAACATTTGTGATAGAGTTTGAAACGCTCGAAGATGCAAAAGCGTGGGCGGCAGAAGATCCTTATGCGAAAGCCGGTCTGTTCGAGCAGACAGAAATCATTCCGTTCAGATGGCTGATCGGTGACGGCCTCAAAAATGCCTGAAGCTTCGCAACCGTTCTGGGAAACCAAGCGTCTCGAGGACATGACGCCAGAAGAATGGGAATCCATTTGCGACGGCTGCGCTAAGTGCTGCCTCATCAAACTTGAAGATGAGGACACCGGAGAGATCGCCCTCACCCGCCTCCACTGCAAACTCCTGGATGCCGAAACCTGCCGCTGTAGCGATTACTCCAATCGCAAAACTCATGTGCCGGATTGCGTCATCCTGACACCCAAGGATGTTTCCGAACTTCGCTGGATGCCGACCTCATGCGCTTACCGATTGATCCATGAAGGCAAGCCGCTACCCGACTGGCACCACTTAATCAGCGCTGACAGAGATCTGATCCATGATCGCGGGGCCTCAATCATGGGACGAACCTTGAGCGAAGAAACGCTGTTTGATCCGGATGATGTCGAGCAGATTGAGGCCTGGATTGTCGATTGGGAAGGAAATGAGCCTTAAGGCCCATCAATCGTATAGCCTTTGTCACGCAGCATGGTGATGACGCTGTCAGGACCCGCAAGGTGCCCTGCCCCCACTGCGATTAGGACTGTACCAGGCTCCTCAAGCATCGCTTCAATTTGAGGGACCCAGGCTTTGTTACGAACCACAAACAAAGACTCATAAGCCGCCGGAGTTTGGCCAGAGAGGTCGGGGCTAGCGACCAGAGATTCGATTCCCTTCACATCCCCATCTGCCCATTCAGCCACAACCACATCCAGAACCCGCGTTGTCTCATCAAGAATCAAAGCGCTCTCATAAAGCATAGAGATCTGATCCGCTTCAGGCAGTAAATCAAACGCGTCGGCCTGCTGCGAAATCGTCTCGAGATAACCAAAAGCCTTGCCGGCTGCCTCTGCCTCAGTCGCGATGACGTTCTCAACTCCGGACTGTGGATCATACCCATCCTTCGTCATTTGCATGACCCCAAGGTTCATCGACGCCATCCAAGGTTCGAAAGTGTTCATGGCCGCGATGGGAACACCGAGTGAATCAAAGGCCGCGGCGATCACGGCCTCGTCTTCGTCATTAAGCGCTTGCGTCAATGTTCGCCCATCGGAATACATTCCTCGCGGCAGAAAATCGGTCATCATCGCGCGCTGCGCAGCTTCACTGCGGGTGTCGAGCTCGAACACGATCTTGTCTGCACTAATCAGCGCTTCATCAAAGGCGTCCGACCGCCATTCCAGTTCTGGCCGCAGCAAATGAACTGTGCCGAACATATACAGCGTCGTATCTTCATCAGCGAGCGTCCATAGCGCCGGCGTCCCTGCACCTTGCGTGGCTTCCGCCTGCTCGATCGCGGCTTCGATCTGCTCCAGCATATACGCTCTTGTTGGCCGCTCGGAGGATGTTTCGCTTGGCGTGTCGCGGGCCTCGGATGGGGCTTCAGTTGAAGTTGATGGCTCTGAGGAACCATCCGTATCCGAAGATGGCACACCGCAGGCTGTGAGACTCAAGACAAATCCCAAAATTGCGGCGCTCGCACTGGTTCGTATATGGCTCATGCTGATTCCCTGATTGCTAGCTTCTATGTGCCTATCGTCTTTTTTGCTTTCAAGATCATTACACGCATAGATCCAATTGCATCCGCAATCAGCTTGGCGTATGAGGCGCGTGGAAGCACCTATAGCTCAGCTGGATAGAGCGCTGCCCTCCGAAGGCAGAGGTCAGAGGTTCGAATCCTCTTAGGTGCGCCATTGATCCTGTTCGAAAGCAGACGTCCGCTTTGGCTTCGTAAAGGGCAATGAACACTGCTTTCAAAATCAATGTCACAAAAATCCGACCGCGAGATGAAATAAACTCAGCGGCCTGGCCGTCATTGCTTCGAGACGCTCTCGGAGATGACGCATGAAACGCACCCCA
>JAYZAM010000124.1:0-5366 GCA_036339715.1 Pseudomonadota bacterium
AGACGCGCGAATTGGTCAGTTGGAGGGCGGTCAGGAATACCTGAAATGGGAGATGATCGATTGGATCCTTTTCAAGACTCCAAAAAATGGCCGCCGGTATGCAAACATGTTGAAATCGGCCGATCTCCCAAGCATTCACTGTAAGTCGATCCAGGATCTTCGCGCATTGTATGAAGCATGGGACCTCGCCGTCCCGAGGTGAGCGGATGGGGCAGCGCTCAGGAAACGAGTTTCAGATAGGGTTCTTCAAGCTGCACAATTTCAGGTCTTCCGAGCCAGAACCCCTGCAATTGATGGCACGCGCTTTGAGAGACGCGATCGAAAATCTCTTCCGACTCAATACCTTCGACGCAGCACTCAAAACCCAGATCTCTGACCAAACGCATTGTTGCATCCAACACACCCTCTGTGTGCCGGGAAGATTGCAGACTTTTATCAAGCTTGACCTTGTCCAGCGGAAGCTGGTCCAGCAGTGAAAGCGAAGAATACCCTGCACCGAAATCGTCAAGCACGATCCGGCATCCCATGTCTCTCAATTCCTCAAGGACTTTGCGATTCTCGTCGAGATTTCGGAACGCAACATGCTCGGTTATTTCAATTTCTATTCGGTCCATCGACAGTGACAAATCGGCGAGCTTCGACTGCAATTCGGTGGCGAACGATCTCGCCGACAATTGCGATGGCGAGACGTTAATCGCCAAAAACCCGGGGTGCGATCGCAGATAAGGGGCCACTTGAGCCAGCGTCGTCCACAAGAGCTCGTTCAACAGTCCCAGCTTTTCGGCGATACCGATGAACTCCAAAGGGGACGGGTCACGCTTTAGGCCGCTCTCTGGCCAACGCGACAATAACTCATGTCCTATGATGGTCTGTCCTGTCGGATCGAAAACTGGCTGTAGGGCCGCTTTGATCCGTCCCGAACTCAGGGCTGAGCGAAACAGTTCCTGAATGGCAGAGGAGGCGAGAGAGGAGTCATCCTTGGTCGTATCAAACTTCGCGATTCCACCTCCATTCGCCTTTGATCTCATCATTGCGATGTCCGCGGCGTGAAGCAGTTCACTGACACTGGAGGCATCTTCAAACGCAAATGCGAAACCGAGGGATGCGCCGACCGACACCATGGCCGACTCCACTTCGATGCGCACCGTCACACTCTGGAAGATGTCTTCGACGATGAGTTCAACCGCAGCCTCATGCGGTGCATCCAGGACGGCTGCAAACTCGTCACCGCCAAACCGCGCCGCAGACATAACGCCCTTCGCTTTGGTCAGACGCTTGCCAATCTCGTATAGGACTTGATCCCCAACGGCATGACCAAACTCGTCATTGAGCGGTTTGAACCTGTCGAGATCAATAAATAGAACGGCAAAGCGCGATTGGGCCGACCAAAATTTGTCAATATCATCGAGGAAGGCACGCCGGTTCTTGAGACCTGTAAGCGGATCATGCGCCGCCATGCGTTCAGAATGGCGCAGCAGGCTAAGTAACCGCTCATCGGTACGCCTGCGAGAAAACGCGACGCCCGCAAGCACCAGCATGGACATGGTCGACAGAACGGACAATTGGATCGCGAACGTGTTTGTAGCGACCGCCTCCGCGCCCAGGCCGAACACCTCGGCAGCAAAATACTTGGCATATAAATAAACAGCCGCGCCCTGTATCGCCGCATTCATTAAAAGCAGCCTGTGCCCCATAACCAGCACCAGAAATAAAGGTGCGAACAGCAATGTCGGGAATGTTAGTGTCGACGCCTGACCCATAAAGGCATCAAAGAAGGCCGTCGCCCACATATGGATATAAATAGCGGCCACGCCGCCCCCAAGCACCAGAGTGAAGTACCGATTGCGATAGCTGCTCCATGCAATTGCGGCGATGACCCCTGTGTAGAATGCGAAATTCGCTACCAGCAGAAGGTTTGGTGTATCGTTCAACAAATACAGAGCGAAGAGGACCGTATTGATGAACAGTCCGGCGAGGCAGACAAAGAAGGCAATTCGTTGCCGGCGATCAGAGACCGTCCGGACGGAGTTGTTTCGGGTAAAGACGTCGTCACGCATGCATTCTACTTACGATTGCATACTAAATATTTAGAGAACCCGCTTCACACGGATTCCCCCGATTTGTTTACGATTACGCAAGCCATTGTGGCGACACGGGTGTCGCGCGCGATGCTTGAGCCCAAGCCAAATCTTACTTCACCCAGGCCCCTGGCGCATTGGTTCGATATCCGAGCGATTGATAAGCCGCGTCGACCACACTTTGTCCCCGTGGATTGAGCAATAAGCCCGGACCCATCTGGTTCATTGTGTACGAGAACGCCATCCCGCATTCCGGATCTGCGAAGCCAATCGATCCACCGGCACCAACATGACCGAACGCGGCCTCACCGAGGATCACGCTTTTCTGATCGCCCTGCGGGTAAGCACGGTTATCCATAGATTTCATGAAACCAGAGGCAAAGCGCGAAGGCAGCAAAAGCGTGGCGTCGATGCCTGACGCAGTGGTGACCCGACCCATCGCTGACAAGCGATCAGCTGAGACCAAGCTCCCATCATTTGTCGCGAGCGGTGTGTACCACGCCACCTGCCCGCGTGCATTGGAGATACCACCGGCACCGCCAATCTCGGCCTTGTGCGCTTCCGGGTCATTCATGTTCCAACCGCCATTATTAAGGAAGGACAGTGATTGCAGAGACTCCGGCTCGGTGAACAGTTTGATCGTGAACGCGGTAGGTTCATCACCCTCTTTCGGCTCATACAGACGGATTGGCGCGATCGGTTTGTCAAATCCGTCCGGAACGCCGATCCAGAAATCTGCACCGGTCTTGCTCGCCACTTCATCGGCAAAAAATTGACCCAGCGACTTGCCAGAAACGCGACGCACCAGTTCGCCCACCGTCCAGCCAAAATTGACCATGTGATAGCCGTTGCGTGTCCCCGGCTCCCACCACGCCTCCTCGTCCTCCATGCGCGAGATCATATACTCCCAATCGAGGAACCCACCTTCGCGGATCGGGGCGCGATTGGCGGGCACGGCGCTTTCATGGTTGAGCATCATCTGCACCGTGGTTTGTTCTTTGCCATTCTTGGCAAAACCCGGCCAGTAGTCGGAGACCAGCGCGGTCGGATCCAATTCGCCGCGGTCAATCAGGATATGAGCGCACAACGCCGTCGCGGCTTTCGTACAAGAAAAGACAATCGACACTGTGTCTTCCTGCCAAGCCTCGCCCGTGTCGGGATTGGCCATACCGCCCCAGAGATCAACCTTGGTTTCTCCGTTCACAGTCAGACAAACCGAAGCCCCAACCTCGCCACGTTCAGCAAAATTCCGCTCAAATTCGGCGCGAACGCGTTCAAATTGCGGATCACAGTGTCCTTGGATCTGGCTCATGGCGGGGGCTCCTCCTATATGTTGAGAATATAGAAGCAGGGTTTCGGGCACGGCGCGAGGCTGACTTTGGGGCACGTCGCGCGCGAGGAACCAGACATGGCGAACAAACAAGCCATTTTTTTGCAGGGCAATCTGCTGCGCCACATTATCATTATGGCATCGTCCGCCAGTATTGGTTTGGTTTCGATCTTCCTCGTCGACTTTGCCGACCTGCTTTTCATCTCCATGCTGGGTGAAGCCGAACTCGCCGCTGCCGTCGGATTCGCCGGCACCGTTCTGTTTTTCACATTCTCCGTCTCAATCGGGATGACGATCGCGACCAGTGCCCTCGTCGCGCAAAGGCTTGGGCGCGGCGAACCCGATGAAGCCCGAAAGATCGCCACCAGCGTTATTCTGTTCGGGATCGCAGTGACCAGCCTACTCGCTGCAATATGCTGGACGTTTGCACCGCAACTGCTCGGCTTGATCGGTGCACAGGGCGAGACGCAGGATCTCGGTGTGCGATACTTTCGGATTGTCGTTGCGGCGATGCCCGTCGCCGCAGTGGGGATGATGGCGAGCGGGATCTTGCGCGCTCATGGCGATGCGCGCCGGGCAATGACCGTCACGCTGGTCGCAGGTGCGGTAAATGCGATCCTGGATCCGATCCTGATTTTCTGGGCGGGTCTGGGTCTCGACGGGGCCGCGTATGCGTCGGTTGCGGCACGCTTCGCAACGCTGATCACCGCGCTCTACCCCATTTTCAAGCATTATGGCGGCTTTGCAAAAATAGACCTGTCGCGTTTCAAAACTGATTTGTCTCCCATCGTCGCGATCGCGGCGCCAGCTATGCTGACCAATGTCGCCACCCCGATCGGAAATGGCTTTGTCACACGCGCGATTGCGCCGTTTGGCGACGCCGCTGTTGCGGCGATGGCCGTCACGGGGCGGCTCACACCGCTCGCCTTTTGTGTGATCTTCGCGCTGTCTGGGGCCGTCGGGCCAATCATCGGACAGAATTTTGGCGCGAAACAATTCGACCGGGTGCGCGGCACCTTGATCAAAGCGGTGCAATTCACCGCCATCTATGTTGCCGTGATTTGGGCCATCCTGCTTCTGGCGCACAGCTTTATCTCAAACAGCTTCCAGCTCAGCGAGGAAGGCGCAACCATTGTCTTCTGGTTCGCGCTTGTCGTCGCCCCGCTCTTTTTGTTCAACGGAACGCTGTTTGTATCAAATGCCGCGTTTAACAACCTTAGGCGCCCTTTGTTCTCAACATTTCTCAACTGGGGCAAGAAAACGATCGGGGATGTCCCCTTCATTCTCGTGGGCGCAACCCTCGGCGGCGCGCCCGGCGTTTTGATCGGTCAAGCGGTCGGCGGCGTGCTGTTCGGCATTGTTGGTTTCTGGCTCGCCTATCGCCTCGTGGACCGATACGAGAGCGGAAAGTCCGACCCGGACAAGGGCATGCGAGTTCCCCTCATGCGCCGCCGCGCAGAAGCCCCGTTCAACTCACCTAGAAGTTAAGATATATTAAATAAAATCATTAAAAGTTTATACAACCAGTGTTGTATTTAGACACATTCATCCCAAAAAATTGAATATTTGAAACGATTCCTGAATACTGAGACACTCAAAAAATGATCTTTTTTTCAACCAGTGCAACCCCTGCCCTTCAACAGGACGCGGGCGGCTTGGTCGGAGATGAGCTCCGGACAGCTTCCCGTATTGAGGGAGTATCCGATGTTGAAGAAATTAATGGGCGCGACTGGACTTGGGGTTGTGTTTGCCGCAACCGCGGGACTTGGGGCGCAGGCACAAGTGGTTCTACGTGATCTTGGACCAGCCACCACAGAAGAGTGCCTGTCTTTCACAATACAAAGGTTTGAGGCCGACGGCACGACACCCGTTCTGGACGAGTTCAACAACCCCGTGTTTTCGCAGAGTTTCGAATGTGGTCCCGACGCAGATGCAACCAATTATGATGCCACGGCCGT
>JAYZAM010000125.1:0-6199 GCA_036339715.1 Pseudomonadota bacterium
TTCTAGCATCGAGCGAGGGTATCAATCAATCGGATGGCACTGCGCGGCCATTACGAGTGAGACATGTTTGTCTGCGCCAGGCATGGAGCCGACCATCATGCGTGTGACGGAAAGATCGTCCCCACTCAAGACGATCGAGCCGCCCTGATTAGAATGATAATCTGGCCGACCGCGATACCCATCATATTGGACCGGCCATTCAGCGCCCGGTTCCTTTACCAGCATTGCCAGCGGCCGATCCTTGCTTTTCTGCGGCAAACAGTTTGAGTCACATGGCTTGATATGGATCTGAAACCGCTTTGGCGGATCAGACCATTCACCATGCTGCGCCAGTTTGGTCGAGGCAAACAGCGCGGTCTCGGTAAGACAGAGATATTCTTTATTGATCTCGAAAACTTCTGCTTCGGCATTGGCAAATGCGGATGGCAGCATGGCACCTGCCGCCAGCAGGCACAGACCTAATTTTCCCAATCCAACCATTTTAGGCATTTCCGATGCTCCGAAACTGGTAATTAACCACGCGAAGTATCGGTCAGTAGGGTGAACAAAGTACTACTTTTAGTGGAATTGAGGATCCTCAGTCCGACGGAATGCTGAACTCTGGCAGGCCTTCGAGCGCGTCTTTGAGCGCCTCACTCCAGCCCTGCGAGATCCCTCGAAACGCTTCATTGTTTTCATCAATCCGAAATTGCGGCCCCTCGACCAGAGAGTCACCCTCATAGACATGCACATCCAACGGCATACCGACAGAGAGATTGGCGCGCAGGGTCGAGTCGAAAGACACACATAAGAGGCGCAAGGCTTGCTCGACGCTCATCGCAGGGTCAAAGGCCCGCAGGATGATCGGACGGCCATACTTGGTTTCACCAATCTGGAAGAAAGGCGTTTCTTCGCCCGCTTCCACGAAATTTCCTTCTGCATAGATCATGAACAGACGCGGCTCCATGCCCGCGATTTGCCCGCCCATAATCAGCGTTGCACCAAACGACGCCTCAGCTTTTTGCCCTTCTTCGGCGTGCGAGGAGACAACTTCGGCCAGGGTCTCGCCAATCAGGCGCGCTGCCTGAAACAGCGTCGGCACCTGCAGCAAAGTCGGATCACGCTCTTCTGGTGCCTTGGAGCGCTCATCGAGCAAGCTGACCACGGCCTGTGTGGTTGCGAGATTGCCGGCTGTCATCAGCGTGATCACGCGCTCGCCGGGCACCGACCAGGTGAACATTTTGCGAAACTTAGAGATATTATCCACGCCCGCATTGGTGCGCGTGTCCGACATGAAAATCAGACGCTCGTCCATTTTCAACGCAGCGCAATAAGTCATTCTGATCAGTCCCAGTCCTCAATTGGACCAGATCTATTGCTGAACCTGTATAGAGACAAACAGATTTTCCCGTTGCCCGCCATGCATGACCCCTTTTGTTGGAGCGACATCAGCATAGTCCAAGCCTTGGGCAACGCGGACATATTTTTGGTCAGGACTGATGCCATTCGAGACATCGAATCCGACCCAGCCCAGTCCCTCAAGATGCACTTCCGCCCAGGCATGACTGGCATCTTGGTCGGTTCGATCCGTCATCATCAAATAGCCGCTGACATATCGGGCCGGAAAGCCCAGCGCGCGCGCCGCGCTCAGGAAGACATGGGTATGGTCCTGACACACCCCTTTGCCATGTGCGAGCGCTTCAGCAGCAGACGTGCTCACATTGGTTTCACCCGCCGCATAAGGGACCGCCTCGAGGATAGACCGGCTGAGTTCATGCAGCTTTTCAATATCCCCACTCCCTGCCTCGCCCAGCGGCTCGATCAGAGACAATATGGCTTGATCCGGCTTGGTCAGGGACGTTTGCCGCTGGTAAAACCAGAGCGGCATAGGCTGAAAATGCCGGCCGAGGATGCCATCATCGCTTAGTGTTTCGATCTCGCCGCTGACCCGGACCTCGACCCGCTCGGCTTCGGGAAGGATCTCAATCAGGTCGACACGATTGCCATGCTGATCCAGAAAATTGGCTTGTTCCCGCGCGCCGGTGAGCGCCAATTCCCAATCCAGGACCCTCTGCGCGACGCTGCTCTGAGGCACCATGCGGACCTGCAGCAAACCGTATGACGGCGCAACGTCATACTCAAATTGGGTCGCGTGATGGATCGAGAGGCGCATTATTGGGTAAACCTGTAATCAGCCTCAATCTGCTGAGACAAGGCCGCGTTGCGCGAAATAAAATCGATCAGAAACTCATGCAGTCCAGAGCCGATAATCGCATCGCTGGTGGAACTGGTAATATGGGCTTCGTGCCGGGCCGCCATGTCTTGTGACGCGGTGCGCCGGTCATACTCTCTAGCCAGGCCCTCAAGAATATCGACAATCCCATCATAGCAATAGGCGATGGAGCGCGGCAGTCGGACATCCTGGATCAGGAAATCGACAATCGCAGCGGGCTCAATATCGCCGCCATAGAGCCAGTGGAAAGAGCGCTCCGCCGACGCCGAGCGTAAGATCATTTCCCACTGAACCCGGTCAAGCGACGATCCGACTGAGGCACTCGAGGGCAGCAGGACATAATATTTTGTGTCGAGGATCCGCGCGGTATTATCGGCGCGTTCGATCAGCGATCCCAATTTCACAAAGCGATAAATCTCATTACGCAGCATGGTGCCATTGATCATGCCGCGGATCAGGGCGGCTTGCTGGCGAATAGCAGACAGGACTTCAGGCAAGTCGCTTTCATAAGCGCCCTTATCGACTTCCTGTTTGCACATCAGCCAAGTCGCGTTCACCGCTTCCCAGACGTCCCGGGTCAGCGCTGTGCGTGCCATTCGCGCATTCTCCCGCGCCGCCGCGATCGAGTTGAAAACGCTACTCGGATTATCCCGGCTCGCGAGACAGAAAGCCGTGACGCGGCCCGTTCCAAACTCATCATGCTGTTGCAGATACAAGTCTCTAACGCCCGCTGTGGTGAGCACACTTTCCCATTCGCTCCGGGCTGAGCGGGCCCGCGTCAGCGACATCCGAAACCCGGCATCGATCAAGCGCGCTGTATTTTCGAACCGCTCCAGATACCGCGCCATCCAGAACAGGGCTGACGCGGTTCGACCAAGCATCTTAGTCATCGGACAGCACCCATGTGTCTTTCGTTCCCCCGCCCTGGCTCGAATTGACGACCAGTGATCCTTCTTTCATCGCGACACGGGTCAGACCGCCAGGCACCACTTCAATGGCATGGGGAGAGACCAGAACAAATGGGCGCAAGTCGACATGGCGCGGCGCCAGCCCAGACTCGGTGAAAATCGGAACTGTCGAGAGCGACAGCGTCGGTTGCGCAATGTAGTTTGCGGGATTGGCTTTGAGCTTGGCTCGAAACGCTTCGATCTCTTTTTTGCTCGCCGCCGGCCCCACGAGCATGCCATAGCCACCGGAGCCGTGAACCTCTTTCACAACCACATCTGCGAGATTATCGAGCACATATTTGAGCGAGTCCGGCTCCGAACAGCGCCACGTCTCAACGTTCTTCAGAAGCGGCTTCTGCCCGGTATAAAACTCAACAATATCGGGCATGTAAGAGTATAACGCTTTATCATCGGATATGCCTGTCCCTGGCGCGTTGGCGAGTGTGATGCCGCCGGCACGGTAAATGTCGAAAATGCCGGGCACGCCCAGAAGGGAGTCGGGATTGAAGTTCAGAGGATCAAGAAAATCATCATCGACGCGCCGATAAAGAATATCGATCGGCTCATAGCCGCAAGTCGTACGCATACAGATGCGCCCATCCTCGACCTTCAGATCCTGCCCTTCGACCAGCTCGACCCCCATCTGATCGGCGAGGAAGGCATGCTCATAATAGGCTGAGTTGTGAATGCCGGGCGTTAAGACGGCGATCGTGGGCGCAGAGGAACAGGCCGGCGGCGGCGCAGCGCGCAGTGAACGACGCAGCATGGCCGGATAGTCGCTGATCGATTCAACACCGACGGCTGAAAACACTTCCGGAAACATTTTCAGCATGGTCTCGCGGTTCTCAAGCATATACGAGACCCCGGACGGCGTTCGGGCATTGTCTTCCAGAACATAGAACTCATCTGCGCCCGTGCGCACGAGATCCGTGCCGACGATGTGGGTATATATCCCGCCCGGCGGGTTCACGCCGATCATTTGCGGCAGGAAGGCATCATTCTGCGTGATCAGGTGTTCGGGTATGCGCCCTGCCCGCAAAATCTCCTGGCGATGATAGATGTCATGCAGAAAGGCGTTCAGCGCCTTGATACGCTGTTCGATCCCGCGCGTGAGGGTGCGCCATTCATGCGCGCTAATGATCCGCGGCAGGAGATCGAAGGGGATCAGGCGCTCCTCGGCTTCCGCATCGCCATAGACATTGAACGTGATGCCGGTGCGGCGGAAAAAGTCCTCCGCCTTTTGCGCCTTGTTCTTGAGGCGTGCCGTATCCATGCCTCTTAAGAGCTGATGATAGTCCTGATATGGGGTGCGAACCTCATCCCCAAAACCATGCATTTCGTCGAAGAATTTGAGTTCACCCACCATGTGCTCAAGACACATATCGGGCGTCAGATGACAAGAGCACACACTTGATTGTTGATCTTTTTTTACTCACTGCCCGATGGGCGAGCGGGTTCTTGTCTCCTTGTCTCGCCCGGCAAACGATCAAAGTCCCGACGCCATTGAATCGCGACTTTCGGGCCAAGCTCCGGATCGATCTCAGCATCAAGTTCAACATTGTCGAGCGGCGTCCATTCCAACGCAACGCCTGGAGCGCCAGACCCGCCTGACTCGATCTCGAGATACAAATCATTCGAGAGATATTTTCCAGTCGACAGGGTCGCCTCGCCAGCATCATTCAAGCCGAAATCAAGACGGTCCAGTCCAGTCGCTGCCTCGAGCTCTCCGGTCAAACTGAACGCATCTCCGCCCGCCAGTTGCGCTGCGGCAGCGGCGAGTTGCGCCGCTTGCAAAGCACTGAGGTTCGAAGGCGAGCGCCCGAACAGGACGCGCGATAGCATTTCATCATCCGGCAGCGACGGATCGGAGCTCAATCCGATCTCAGGGCGAAGCACCGGACCCGTCACCAGAATGGAGGTCGTAATGCCATCGCTGGTGCGATCGGCCCGCATATTGATCTCGCTTTGCTCTGGGTCTCCCGCGAAACTCAAGACGCCTTCGGTCAGCCGGAAGTTACGGCTCAACAAATCTGCGTCTCCTCGCACCAGGGTTGCTTGCCCCGTAATCTGCGGCGCGCCAGCCGCACCCGTTATGTTCGCATCGATCCCCCACTCACTGTCGACCCCAAGCCCCTGGACCGTGATCCGGTCATCGGCACGAAGATTGATATCCAACGAAATCGCTTCCCGCGTCGGGGTCGCTTCACCAGTCACCGCTTCAGCGCCCTCGAAATCAACGTCGAGTGTTGTGTACCCGGCGCCCGGGAGATTGGAGAGATTGATGCGCGCCCGATTGATCTCGAGATCACCCGCGACATGTGTCCGCCGATTACGGCGATCGACGACGGCCTCGCCAGATACTTCAGCCGTCACATCAGAGCGTTTAAAGGCCCGCAACCGGTCTAAGGTCAGCGCGATGTCGCCATCACCGGTGAAGCTATACACGCCCGTCGCCTCAATCGTGCCACTTCGTCCACCCTGCGCCCGAGCTTGCAGCAATTCGACTTGATCGCCGTTCAAATTCGCATCCGCAGAAATCTCAACCAGGTGTAGTCCCGTGAAACCATCCTCGAACTCGCCATTCTTGAACGTCGCCGGTCCGGTGAAGCGCAGGGTTCTTCCGTCCCCATTGGAGAGATCAATCTCAAAATCGCCTTCGACCCTAAGATCAGGTGGCGCAGCAAGCGCCCATAATGGTGCCAAGGGACCGCTCCCGATAAGCGTGATCGGCGTGGGCGCATTTACGGCGGGTCGCAGGCTGAGCAAATCTCCACGATGCGCGAAACGGGTTGAAACCGTGCTGACAAGCGAGAGCCCCTCATCCTCATTCGTCGCGAGCATGTTTAAGCTGAGCTGACCGTCTGTCATCTCGGCTGAAAGGTCGACATCTGCCTCTTCCGATGGGCCGCGCGCAAGACCGCGGACCGCAAACTCTGCGTCACCATTCAGAAGCCCTGTTTCAATCTCCACGCGCGCGCGCCCACTCATCATGCCGCGCAGACCTCGCCGCTGGATATAAGGTCCAAGCTGACGCATCGAA
>JAYZAM010000126.1:0-9100 GCA_036339715.1 Pseudomonadota bacterium
GACGGTTGCGGATTTCAGCAAGATTGAAGGCTAGTTCAGCCGAACAAAGCTGGGTCTGTTACCAAGATAAGACAGAGTAGTATCACCGATAACAGGGTGATCGCGCTGGATATCACGTCTCTAATTTTGAATTGGCTCATCGGTCCCCACCTTTATATGCGGTTCAGACCGCAAACGCGATTTGAACCGACTTCAAGGGGGTAGTTTAGCTAGCCGAGCAGGGATGGGTCCGTGACGAGGATCACGCACAGCGCAACCGCACTTATGACGGCGATTGCATCGAGCGAAAATAGACGGATCAGTTTCAATTTGGTCATCGGCTCAGCCTCCGAATTTTTTTCATTTGCAGAAGCGCTAGACTGATTTGCCCAGACGTACATCTCACTATGTCTCACTTTTATGGGAGATCTTTTCTGAACCGCGGATGAGCTGTTTCGAACCGGGACATTTATGTTGCGGTGCAGCAACAAAATTTTGCGAATTGCGACGCGATGTTCCAGATTTTACCCAAGATGCAATCGTGACAGCGCAATCAGAACAAAAACTGACTTGATTCTGCGCGCTAACCATGGCGCTTGGCTTGCAGGACGAACGCAATCGATAGATGAGCAATTTTTCTGATCTACGAAGACGGAGGTAAGCATGGGTGACGGTGGAAGCGTAGCAACCAAATGGGTCTACTCTTTTGGGGGCGGCAGCTCGGATGGCAGCGCAGCCATGAAAAACCTGCTTGGCGGCAAAGGCGCAAACCTCGCCGAAATGGCCAGCCTCGGACTGCCAGTGCCGCCTGGGTTTACCCTGACGACCGACGTCTGCACCGCTTATTATGATCTTGGCGAAGCCTATCCCGAGGGTCTCACTGAACAGGTCGATGACGCTCTGAAAATGCTTGAGCAGAAAACCGGCAAAGTGTTTGGCGATGCGGCCAACCCGCTTCTGGTCTCTGTGCGATCTGGCGCGCGCGCCTCGATGCCTGGCATGATGGACACGGTCCTCAATCTTGGCCTGTCAGAGGTCACGGTTCAGGGGCTCGCCGCAAAAGCGGGCGACCGTTTTGCCTACGACAGCTACCGCCGGTTCATTCAGATGTATTCCAATGTCGTGCTGGGTCTCCGGCACGATACGTTCGAGTACATTCTCGATGATTATAAGGACAGCCAGGGCTTCGATCTCGATACCGAAATGGAAGCTGAGGACTGGAAAACCATTGTCAGCCAGTACAAGGATGCCGTTCAGGATAAGCTCGGTAAACCGTTCCCGGATGATCCACGTGAGCAGCTCTGGGGTGCGATCGGCGCAGTGTTCGGTTCGTGGATGAATGACCGGGCGATCCTGTATCGCAAGCTGAATGACATCCCCACCGAATGGGGCACAGCGGTCAACGTGCAGTCCATGGTGTTCGGAAATATGGGCGAAACCTCTGCCACGGGCGTCGCCTTCACGCGTGACCCGTCAACCGGCGAGAACACATTCTATGGTGAATTCCTGACCAATGCGCAGGGCGAAGACGTTGTCGCGGGAATCCGGACACCGGCTCCCATTTCGCGGGCCCGTGCTGATGAATTGAAATCAGATGAAGCGCCGCTCGAAGAGGTTATGCCGGCGGTCTACAAACAGCTCACAGAGGTCGCGGATACGCTGGAAGCTCACTATCGTGACATGCAGGATATCGAATTCACGGTAGAAGACGACACTTTGTATATGTTGCAGACCCGGACCGGGAAGCGAACAGCGGCTGCGGCGCTGACAATTGCGGTCGATATGGCGAATGAAGGTCTGATCACGCAGGACGAGGCGGTTTTGCGTCTGGAACCCGCGCAGCTCGACCAATTGCTGCATCCGACAATTTCGCCAAATGCCGCCCGTGACGTGGTCGTGAAAGGTCTGCCCGCCAGCCCGGGCGCCGCGGTCGGCCAGGTCGTATTTGACTCAAATGAAGCGGCGCATCTTGCAGAGGCCGGGCGCGCAGTGATCCTGGTGCGTGTTGAAACCAGCCCTGAAGACATTCATGGCATGCACGCAGCACGGGCGATTGTCACAGCGCGTGGCGGTATGACATCGCATGCGGCTGTGGTGGCACGCGGCATGGGTCGTCCATGTGTCTGCGGTGCAGGTGATTTACAAATCGATACAGAGGCCGGCGTATTCCGGGTCGGAGGTCGCGAAGTTAAAAAAGGCGACGTGATTACCGTCGACGGTGCGGAAGGCGAAGTCCTGCTAGGCGAAGTCGACATGCAGCAGCCTGATCTTTCCGGCGATTTCGGGCTCTTAATGGGATGGGCTGACAAAGTCCGCAAGCTAACCGTCCGGACAAACGCTGAGACGCCTGCCGATGTGCAGGTGGCAAAGGACTTTGGTGCCGAAGGCATCGGACTCTGCCGGACCGAGCACATGTTCTTTGACGCTGACCGTATACCGGTTGTGCGCAGCATGATCCTCGCGGGGACGAAAGAAGGCCGCGAAGATGCGCTTCAGAAATTGTTACCCATGCAACGATCCGATTTCGAAGAGATCTTTGCCATCATGGGTGACCGGCCTTGCACGATCCGCTTGCTGGATCCGCCTCTACACGAATTCATGCCCCACTCTGATGCGGAGATGCAAGAGGTCGCGGCCTCGTCCGGCATGGATGTCAGGGCTCTGAAAGCGCAGGCCGATTCGCTTCACGAAAGCAATCCGATGCTAGGACATCGCGGATGTCGCCTCGGGATCACCTACCCAGAGATTTATGCGATGCAGGCGCGCGCGATCTTTGAGGCGGCGGTTGCGGTGGATGCGGCTTCTGGCGTGACCCCAAAACCAGAAGTTATGATCCCGCTCGTCGGCACCCGTAAGGAGCTCGATATCCTCAAGAAGGTTGTCGATGATGCAGCGCAAGCGGTGTTCGCCGAAGCCGGGCGCAGCCTTGATTACCTCGTCGGGACAATGATTGAACTCCCGCGCGCAGCGCTGCGCGCCGGCCAGATTGCTGAGACCGCTGAATTTTTCTCATTCGGCACCAATGATCTCACACAAACGACGCTTGGCATCTCGCGGGATGATGCAGGGCGCTTCCTGACCGCTTATGAAGAGCAGGGTATCTATGAGAAGGACCCATTCGTCACCATCGATCAGGATGGCGTTGGCGAGCTTGTTCGCACGGCTGCCGAGCGTGGACGCGAAACCCGGAAGTCGATCAAGCTGGGCATTTGCGGGGAGCATGGCGGGGACCCGGCCTCGGTGATTTTCTGCCACAATATCGGCTTGGACTATGTGTCCTGCTCGCCTTATCGGGTTCCGATCGCGCGTCTGGCGGCCGCTCATGCGGTGCTGAAATCGTCCTAAAACGGGTCGATTCCCGGAAATCTGGCCGAAATCGCAAGAAATTGTGATCTGAAAGAGTGTTGCGTTAATGCAACAATCTGCGATCCGAGCCGGCACTGGGGTGAAAATCCCACGGCTTCGAAATCGCAATGGAGTCAGCGATTTAGCATTAATTTTGTGCTAATTCTCGCCTATTCACGCAGAATTCAAGCGACATGACTGAATAGAAATGTGCAATTCGAAGCCAAGTATAGAATTGATTTTCTAGGCCTGAAACAAATATGCACGGCCTATCAAATTGTTTCAATTCGGCGATGAGCGCCGCAAAAGATGAGAAAAGGTTTGGTTCTTGCATGGCGAAAAAGCCAGCAAGGATGGTGGGATAAAGAACGAAGATGCCGGATTATTCCAAAAACCCGATGATGGGCACGACCGTGTCTGCGCGCCTCAGTCGATGGCTGCGCGACCAGATGTCTGTGCGTCATAGACAGAGATTTCTGCAGGGCGCGCTCGGAGCGGCCTGCTTTGGGGCGTTTGTTGCGGCCATGCCATTCATTGCGGGTGCGAATGCCGTTCAGCAAAGTGACGAGCAGTTCAGAGACCGCAGCGTTCAGTTGGCTGAAATTCGCGAGGACGATGTCGAGGTCACCTCGGCCCTGACGCACAAGTCGCAATTGCTGAGCCATGACTGGTTGCGGTTTGTTGAATATTCCCTCGAACGCGATCCGAGTTCTGCTCTGAGCCCCTATGCTGCATTCGACCGCGACAAGGCGGCGATCAACAGCCTGGTGACCCTGGATGTGCCGAAACGGGCAGATGCCGAATATATGTTGCAACAGCGCGAGTGTCTCGCGACCGCGATATATTACGAAGCTCGGTCTGAATCGGTCAAAGGCCAGCTGGGGGTCGCCGAAGTGATCGTGAACCGCGTGAATGACCACCGCTATCCGAACTCTATCTGCGATGTGGTCTATCAGGGTGCGACCCGGACAACCGGATGCCAGTTTACCTTCACCTGCGATGGCGCGATGAATAAAGCGCCCCGCGGCCAAAAATGGGATAAGGCCCAGACGATTGCGGCGCACGTGATCATGGACCTGAATGAGCGCAAAACGGCAGGGGCGACGCACTATCACGCGACCTATGTGAACCCTGTCTGGAACTCTGGCCTGATCAGAACCAAGAAAATCGGAACCCACATCTTCTATCGCTTTCCACGTGGAAGTGAGTGGTCCGTTGCGTCTGCACGCCAGAGCGCACGACTCGCGCAGAGGCGGTCGGGCTTGCGAGCCATCACGCCTGAGGCCGCAACCACCGAGACAGATCCTCAAGTGCTGCAACCAGAGACGGTTGCCGATCTGAACGCGAAGTCTCTGCAAACCATCCAGTCTGCGGTTGCGGTGGAGACCACAGCGGTGCCAGGGACAGAACTGGAAACTGCCGAGACAGCGATGACCAGCGCTTCGATCGAAACCACAGCGCCAGCGAGTGCGAACTCAGCACTTTAGTCGCGGGGCGGAAGACCCTTCAAAATCTGATTCTTCATCATGCCGGGCAGGAAGCGGGACACAAAGCGTGCGCGTTTGGCCTGTTTGCCAGCCATATAGTGGACGTCTTTGCCGTGCGCTGCATCCCACGCCGTCTCTGCAGCAAGTGAGACCGGGTAGACTTCCTGACCATTCTCTCGAATTTCATCTGCCATTTTGACATTCGCGCCTTCCGTGAGCCCCATGTCCAGGATTGGTGTGTCGATAAACCAGGGCATCAGGCTGGTGCAGCGAATGCCAAGCCCGGAGAGTTCGACATCAAGGGCTTCGGTCAGGCCGCGGACCGCAAATTTTGTGGCTGAATAGACCGCGAGGCGCGGTGATCCAACCACGCCGGCCGTAGATGCCGTGTTCACGATGCGCGCGTCTTTGGTTTCTTTCAGCAGCGGGATGGCGGCATACACGCCGTTGATCACCCCTTTGACATTGATGTCGACAATCAGGTCAGCTTCTTCGGGGGGGATATCTTCAAACCAGCCATGTCGACCGATGCCAGCATTATTGAACAATACGTCCATCTTGCCGCCTGTGGCCTCGCCAAAGCCTGCCATGGCGGCTGCCCATTCGTCTCGCTTGGTCACATCGAGTTTAGCGACGTGGCAATTATCTGAGCCAAGCTCTGCAGCGACCTCATTCAGTCCCGTCTCATTGATGTCATATAGGCCGCAAAACCATCCGCGTTTGTGAAAGAGGCGTGCCGTCTCTGCGCCGATTCCGGATGCGGCACCTGTAATGAAAATGGACTTTCGCCCGTTTGCGTTGCCCATCTATTC
This sequence comes from Pseudomonadota bacterium, assembly GCA_036339715.1. Classification (GTDB taxonomy): domain Bacteria; phylum Pseudomonadota; class Alphaproteobacteria; order Caulobacterales; family Hyphomonadaceae; genus Henriciella. Next base: position 5,624 of record JAYZAM010000126.1, read on the forward strand.
CTCCCGAATTCTCTTATGCCGGTCAGGTCAGAGGATATCGAGACCGAGGTCAAGGTTTGACGCAGAGTGAGTGAGGGCGCCAGATGAGATGTAATCGACGCCTGTTTCCGCTTTCGGAGCAACTGTTTCGAGCGTGATTCCGCCGCTGGCTTCGGCGAGGCATTGTCCGTCAATCATCTTCACAGCTTCGCGCAACAGATCTGGTTCCATGTTGTCGAGCAGGACCGCGTGCGGCTTATGAGGCAGGGCCTCAGCCAGTTGATCCAGGGAATCGACCTCGATTTCGATCATACGCAGGTGTCCGGCATACGCGTGGGCGCGCTGGAGCGCATCTGCGATTGAGCCACAAGCTGCAATATGATTGTCCTTGATCAGTATGGCATCGTCCAATCCATAGCGATGAGAGGTCCCGCCGCCGCACCGCACGGCGCGTTTTTCAACAGCTCGGTGGCCGGGTGTTGTCTTACGGGTGCAGACAATTTTCGCATGCGTATGCGCAATCTTTTCAGCAAACGCCGCGGTTAAGGTCGCAATGCCGGAAAGGCGGCCCATAAAGTTTAGCATGGTACGCTCTGCGATCAGAATTGAGCGTGCTTTTCCGCGCATAATCGCGACGGTGTCTCCGGGTTGGATGAGGTCGCCATCCTTTTTCTGGAGATCAAGCTCTGTGGTCGCGTCGACCAGTTTCAAAGCGTACGTCGCAGCATCCAGACCGGCCAGACGTCCGCTCTGACGAGCGCGAATATGAGCCGTTAGGGGCGTGCCTATTGGAATAGTCGCGTCCGTTGTGAGGTCACCTGCACGCCCGAGATCTTCTGACAGGGCCAGCCGGACGATCGGGTCGAGGATGATATCTGGCAAAGGCGGAGGGGCGATATAGGTCATTCTGCGGGTTCCATAGCGGGAGCATTGGTTTTAGCGCTGCGCGAAAAAGTTCGCACAGCCAACGGGTTGGACGCCGGGTAGTCGGAGCGGAAGTGTCCCCCTCGGCTTTCTTCACGATCGAATGCAGCCTGCGCAATAATGTTGGCCGCGCAAAGCGCTCTCGCCTGCGGAAACTGATCGTTCCAGGTGTTGATTTGATCGATCAGGCTGGTCAGATTCCGGGCGTTGCGCACAACCCCGCAATTGGCCGCCATACTGTTTCTCAATTCCTGCAATACGTGATCTGGGAGGTCGCCCGGCACCTCGCCCTGGCTGGCCCCAGGTGTCGCCAATTCGGAGTCTCTGAGACGGTCTGCGATCCGCGCAGCCATGACCACCGCTTCCAGCAAGGAATTGGACGCGAGCCGGTTGGCACCATGTGCGCCAGTGCTCGCGCATTCGCCGCAAACGCTCAATCCGTTGACGCTGGCGCGGCCCCAAGTGTCAGATAAGATCCCACCCATATGGTAGTGCATTGCTGGTGCGACGGGGATTGCGGTGGTGCGGGGATCGATGCCTGCGGCCATGCAGGCTGCAAAGACGGTCGGAAAATGGTCTTTGATCCCGTCTCCAATTGCCGCGCGCGTATCTAGGAAAGTCCGACGGCCCTCCGAAATTTCTGTGTGGATGGCGCGCGCGACTTCATCGCGCGGCGCGAGCTCCGCATCTGCGTGATAGCGCCCCATAAAGGACTCTCCGTCCTCGCCAATCAGGATCGCGCCTTCACCCCGCAAAGCCTCGGTCGCAAGTGGCGAGGGGTCGAGCCCGACATCCATTGCGGTCGGATGAAACTGAACGAATTCCGGGTCTGCGATCACAGCGCCGACTGTGTAAGCCATGGCCAGAGAATCGCCGCGTGCTTGGGGCGGGTTCGTTGTGACCCGAAACAGGCCGCCAGAGCCGCCAGTACAAAGGATGGTTTCGGGCGCTGAAAAGCTGGAAAGGCGGCCTCTGCGGTCTTTCAGGATTGCGCCCGCGATGCGTCCGTTCTGGTCCTGCAGCAGACCCACGGCTTTGGCATGTTCGATCAACTCAATGTGGGCCGCGGCTTTTACCGCCGCGGTCAGAGCACCCATAATCGCTTTGCCTGCAAGGTCGCCCGCGACGCGCGCGACGCGAGCATGGCTGTGAGCTGCCTCTAGACTGAGCGCTAATTGTCCATCGGGCGTTCGATCAAACGGAACGCCAAGTTCGATCAAGTCGCGAACGCGGGCAGGACCATCTTCCGCAATCAGCTTTGCGATTGCGGGATCGACCAGTCCAGCGCCGGCCGCGATCGTATCCGCAGCGTGCTGCTCGGGGCTGTCTTTCGGGTGAAGCGCTGCTGCCAATCCACCTTGGGCCCACGCTGAAGAGGCGGCCTGACCGAGCGGCGCTGGCGAGATCACTGTGCAAGGGCGAGGCGCTAACCGCAATGCCAGGAAAAGACCAGCTAATCCCGCCCCGACAATCAAAATGCGCGCATCTCCTGCCAGGGCAGGGGCGGTGTATCGTTCGGGCCGAGGCCCAGTTGATATGATCAAGAAATGCCCCTTTCGTCCCTGACCCACTCGGCCGGACGGGCACGCCCGGCACTGACCAAAGCGCCGTGAAGACGCTTGGAGGATTCAATCGTCAGAGTGAAATTATCTGGATAGTAGAATTCGCTCTCAAAGCCATTGATGAACTCAACAATACGGCAGCGGACAGACAATTGATTGCCGAGTTGTGAGGCCTGGCAGGCCTGTCTTACGAGATAGTCTTCCGGTAGCTCAGGACAGCTTTGTCTCGCGGTCAGCTCACCCTTGAATTCGTTCTCGCCAGTTCGCTCTAGATGAGCAGTACCACCAAAGGTGCAATCGCCTTCAATCACCGCTTCGAATGACCAGTGTCCGGCAATGTTAACATTCGCCGCTGCCGGCCACGCCAAGAATAAGGCAAGACAGGTGGCGACGAGTGTCCGCATCAGGAAATGCCTTCTTCAGAACGCCGAAACTCCACAGGTGCAGTCGCTGCAGAGATCAGCGCGCCCCACATCCGGGTATGGTCCTGAATGGTCAGGCTGAAATTGTCCGGCACATAGATCAGGCCCTCGACTTTTTGCTCGAGCATTTGCGAGATTTCAGATCTCACGGAGACCTGATTGCCAAACCGACGGGCCTTGCACTCCTGCAACACCACGGAGCGTCCCCACATGGAGCAGACTTCAACCGCTGTCAGTTCGCAATTATAGAGCCCGTCATCCGGGTGCGAACTCAGCCGCATCGTCCCGGTCATAATGCATTGTCCCTGCCGGTAGGGCTTGGTTTGAAAACTCCACGATCCAAGAACATCACTCGGGTCTTTGGTGTCGGCAGACGCGGGTAGGAGGCATAAGCTCAGAAGTCCGGCGCAAATCGCGCTCAACCATTTTGCCATTTGACTCTCCTCCTGCATCTCTCTCCAGAGTTTACCTTAGCCAGCTATGTGGCGGCGACAAGGCGTCAGCTGGGTGAAATAACCTCAATCTCCATCGGCTTCAGACCGGTTTCGAACGCCAGAGGGCTTTCCATTTTTGGCAAAGCCAGCATGGCA
>JAYZAM010000127.1:0-8007 GCA_036339715.1 Pseudomonadota bacterium
CACGTCGGCCGGCAACTTCTTAGGCGCACGGATCTCTTCCGGGCTTTTCTGACGCCAGACATGGCCCTCAGCCGTTGTGAAGAAATAACGTCCAAGGCGATTTACCTGAATCCGCGTCACCTGCGTTTCAAACTCATCGGGCTCTTTTTCAACATCCCGGTCACCCCCAAAGGTGACGCGTGGAATCCAGGAAGGAAGTCGCGATCTTGGCGCTTCTTCGGCATCAGACGCGGCACTTTCCGCCTGTTGGATAGGTGCATCCGTCGCCGCCACACTCGCCGTCACCAGCGCGGCAGGTGCCGCCGGAATGGCCGTAACAGCTGGCGCGCTGACCATTGCCTGTTCAACCGGAGCAGGCGCATTCGCAGATGTCGGAAGAGTCGCCGAGGATGGCGCGGTTGGCACGTTTGCTTCTGCCACAGGAACCGCCAGCAAGGCCGACAATTCTGCTGCAGCCGTTTCGAAACAGACAAGGCGCTCTGCAGGATCAGAAACGGTTTGGCAGGCAACGACATTCTCCGAAGCGGTGCGCATATCCTGCGACAGACCCGGCAGAGCCAGACCCAATCCTGCAAAAGCACAAATGGCCAATTTTCCACGCATTCTCATAATCTAACTCACGCTACTGCTTCCGAGACAGACTAAAGCACCGCTCACCGCTGAGGCCAAGACTTTATGACCGCTTGACGTCTTGGCCACGATCCTGCACGGGCATCGCGAGCATCACAATAAACAAGGCTTCCTCCCATGGATATCTCGAAAATCAGTTCTGGTCAGAACCCACCGGATGATCTCAACGTTATTGTTGAAGTGCCGCTCGGTGGCGATCCAATTAAGTATGAAATCGACAAGGCATCAGGCGCCATGTTTGTCGATCGCTATCTCTACACCGAGATGCGGTATCCTTGTAATTACGGCTTTGTGCCTCACACGCTGAGCTTGGATGGCGATCCAATCGACGTCATGGTGGTTGGCAATCGACCACTGGTTCCGGGAAGCGTCGTGCGCGCCCGTCCCGTCGGCGTATTGATGATGACGGATGATAAAGGCCCGGACGAGAAAATTCTGGCTGTCCCACATCCCAAACTGACCGCCTATTATGATAAGATCGCAACCTATCACGATCTGCCAGACATCCTGGTGCAGAAGATCACGCACTTCTTCACGCACTATAAGGATCTCGAAACCGGCAAGTGGAGCCAGGTGGAAAGCTGGTCAGGCGTTGAAAAAGCCCGCGAACTGATCGCTCAGGCTGTCGAACGCGGCGCTGCAGATCGCTAGATCAGAAACGGCCAGGTCGAAGCACTTCGACTTCTGACACCGTTACGATGCCAATGTGCGCCCCGAGCAAATTGCCGATTTCGGTCATTACGGGGCGGACCTTGGCTTCATCGCCAATCGAAATAATCACGACCATGTCACCGCTCGCGGACAGGTCCGTGTCGCGACTCCACCGTTTTGAACCGCCAAATCCAGCAAGCGCGGGCAACACCGTGTAGCCGGTCAGGCCTGCGGCTTCCAGCACCCGGCAGGCGCGTTTGTGAGCCATGCGTTCAACAATCAATTCGATGCGCAAATGTTTGGTCATGACCTACCCCTGTCCTGTGACCAGTAAGGCCAGATAGATATAAATTGGAATACCAATGGTGACATTGAACGGGAAGGTCACGCCGAGAGAGAGCGTGAGATAAATTGACGGCTTGGCCTCTGGTAGCGCCAAGCGCATTGCCGCGGGCACAGCAATATAGGATGCTGAGGAGGACAGCGTGATAAGAAGCGCCGCATCGCCTGCTGGCATTGACAAGGCATACGCAATCGTCGCCGCAATCATTGCCGAAACAAGCGGCATATAGAGACCAAATCCGATGGTCGGCACGCTCAACTGCCGCCAGCCTTGCCGAAGGCCGCGCCCGGCAGACAGCCCCATATCCAGAAGAAACAGGCAGAGAACCCCCTGGAACAGGTCAACAAAGAAAGGTTGGATCGTTTCAGTCCCCTCTTCTCCAGCAATCCAGCCAATGACCAGGGCCCCCACCAGCACCACGATCGATGCATTCAGGAAGACTTCACGGACCAATTCGCCGCGCTCCGAACCCGCCACAGGTTTTTCGCGCGGGCTTGCCCCGCGAGACGCCAGGAACAGCGCTGTGATAATTGCCGGCGTTTCCATCAGCGCTGCCACAGCAACCAAGTGTCCACCACTCTCTAGACCAGACAGGCGCACGGCTTCCGTCGCCGCGACGAAGGTTACGATCGAAATTGACCCATAATGGGCCGCCGTCGCTGCCGCATCCACGCGGTCCAGCTTGGTCGTCAATTTCAAGAAAATGAAGGCGATCACCGGAATCAGAAATGACAGGAAGATACCTGCGAGCAGAACCAGCATAACTTCGACAGTCAGGGGGTTCTTCGACATTTCGACGCCCCCCTTCAGGCCAATCGCCATCATCAGGTAGATCGCCATGCCTTTGGCGATGGCTTCCGGAACGCTCATTTGGGAACGTAACAGCGCCGCCATCATTCCAAGGGCGAAGAAGAGGATAATTGGTGAAAGCAGGGTCGAAATCGCGACGTCCATAGCGGTCTCTCTACTCACGGAACTTGATCAGAAGACAATATAGGGCACTGTTCAAAGACTCCCATCTCATCAGGCTCGAAATGTGCCAATTATCTTACCAATCAGACCCCGAAACTGGTCTGGAATCAGTCCTCGCCTGGACTGCGGGGCTCAACTGAAACATTGGCATAGGAGATGCAAGAAAAATCGGACAAACGCATCGTACCAAGTTAACAAAAACGTCAGCAAAATGGTGCACACGGAAACAATGGCCGAGACGAAGAACAAGCCCAGAAAGTCGCAACGCAGCAGCGAAGAATCGCGCGCCGCGATCCTGAAAGCCACTCGGGAAGAGATGGCTGAACATGGCTGGCGAAAATTCAGTGTCGATAAAGTATCTCGCAAAGCCAAAGCTTCGAAACAAACCATATATCGTTGGTGGCCTGCGATCGGCAATATGTGCATCGAAGCCGCCACGGAATTGATTGGGCCATCATCCAAGCTCGGGCGAGATCCGGTGGAGCGAATTTCAGCACTCCTTCGGCCGCTGGAGGACGCTACACGCCAGGGATCAGGTCATGCTGTCTTGAGGGTGGCGATGATTGCGGCCAGCGACGACAAAGATGCGGGAGAAACCTGGCGTCACTGGATTCGCGAGGAGGTGCGCGCACCGCTCCGGCTCATTCTCGCCGAAATCGCGGCGAAGAAAGTCATCCGTCGAGATTTCGATCTCGATGAAGCTGTTGATTTTCTGATGGGACAGATCTGGGCGCGGGTGATGATTATGCGAGCGCCCCTTCCGGAGCAATTTGCCCAGAACCAAGCGTCCGCGCTGCTGAAAGCCCTCGCACCCTAGCCCTTGGAACCTGTGAACTTTCGGTTCGATACGCTTGTGTCGATTGCGACAAACCGCTAACGCAATTTTGGACTTTGGGAGCCGCTTGAGCATGTCACAATTTCGCATCGCCGTGATTGGGGCTGAGCAACTCGATCCAGAGCATCATTCTGCCCTGAACAGCCTGTCAGAGGCAGGGACGGTGGCCGCGTTCGCATTAGACCTCCCGGATGGTGAGGAGGGGTATTCATCGCTAAGCGCGACCATGCAAAACGAGCAGCTAGACGCGGTAATATTGGCTGTTCAGCGCCCTGATATCGCCAAGTGGGTGCAGTTCTGCGTTCAAAATGCCTGGCCCACATATGTCACTCACGCCGTCCCCGAAACGATCGAGGAAATGATCGAAATCCGGCGAGCAGAGCAAATGACGCCGGGTTCGATTCTGCAGTTTGGATTTACCGCTCGACACCATGATTCCTTCGTCAACGCATTCGCCAAGGCGGATTCTGGCGAGTATGGCCACCTGATGACACTGCGCGGTGTTTGCGGCACAGCGGGGTCAGATGCCGACCGCCCAATCGTCTTTGATCTCGGCGCGCAGATGATCGATATTATGCAGGCTTTTGCGGGCCCATTTCAGGACATTACCGGCTTTGGCGATCTCGACAGAACGGAAAAGCCAGGATCTGAAACAAACGTCTTCGCAACCCTGCGCACGCATACTGGAACCATCGCAAACCTGCACATTTCGGCAAGCCAATGGCGTCCAACATTTCGCCTCGAGCTCGGCTTCGAACGCGGATACCTTTGGCTCGAAGGGCTCAATAGCCACCAGAACTATTTTGGCCAGGAAGCTTTGATCTACGCTCGGACGGATGGCAGCGGCACCCAGCATGAAACGGTAGATCGTTTCGAACATTCAGATGGTGCCCTGGCCAGCATCACGTCATTTATCGACCGCATTCGAGACCCATCTGGTCCTGTTATCGGATCGAGCCAGGATGCGTTTGACACGCTCAACACATTGCAGCGCATTCTTGCTGCTGACCCAATCCATACACCATTTCAAGAAAGGCATGTCTCATGAGCATCACGGGGGATATTCTCGCACGCATCGCGCTCGATGCGGGGGCACTGATCATGCAAGTTTACGCCACGGATTTCGATGTTGATCGAAAAGACGATAGTTCGCCTGTCACCGAGGCAGACGAGAAAGCTGAAGCGCTCATTCTCGCAGCGCTCACGGAAGCAGATCCGGATCTTCCCGTGATTGCTGAAGAAGCCGTCGCCGCGGGAAATATTCCAGAGCATGGAACACGGTTTGCCCTGGTAGACCCGCTTGATGGGACCAAGGAGTTCATCAACAAGCGCGGTGAGTTTACCGTCAATATCGGAATTATCGAGAATGGTGTGCCGGTGATGGGTGTGGTGTACGCTCCCGCCTTAAACCGCCTTTTTGTGGCCGATAGCAGGTTCTCCGCCTGGCAGGCCACGGCCGAACCAGGCGGCGATGTTCCGGACATCAACGCGCGCACAGCCCTGCGCATCCGACGCGCGCCCGAAGCCGGGCTCACAGCGATCGCATCCAAGTCTCACCGCAGCGACGAAACCAATGCCTTTCTTGAGACCCAGAATGTAGCCGATATCATTTCAGCGGGATCGTCTCTGAAATTTTGTCTCATCGCGGCCGGCGAGGCCGATTTGTATCCAAGGCATGGTCGGACCATGGAATGGGATACAGCCGCAGGACAAGCGGTGGCCGAAGCAGCCGGTGCCCGTGTGACCGAAACTGATGGTGCGCCGCTGCTGTATGGCAAAACGCATCGCGGCTACGACAATCCGCATTTTATTGTCTGGGGAGACGTCTCCGTTCCGGACGCCTAGTGCCTTTTCTGACAGAGAGTTCACGCGCCGACACCTCGACAAACGCAATGTTTTTCAGCAGGTTATGCAGGCTGTGTTGCGGGGGCGAGCAATAAAAGGGTTTTGTCCATGCTCCGCGTGCAATATCTCTGTCTGTCACTTAGTCTTGGATTGATATCCGCCTGCGCCAGCGCGCCCCTGACCCTGAATGACAATCAGATTGTCCCTGGCGAACGCGTCGGAGACGTCGAGATCGGGATGCCGCTCAGACAATTGCTGGCGCTTAAGGGCGTGCCGCGAAAAACCATACCGATGCACGGAACCGCCGCGACGACTTATGTGTTCGATGGATTCACGGTCGGGGCGCACGATCAAGTCTACTGGATTATCGTCCAGGATGCGAAATTCCGCACCGTGGAGGGTATTTCAAAGGGGACCCAGCAAATCACCACCCGCGCAACTTTCGGCGTGCCGGATTGCGTGGTCTCAAAGTCCGATATGACCGTTTATGACTATGGCAATATCTACTTCAATGTAGCCAATGAAACTGGGCTAGTTGAGCAGGTTGGCATTATGGCGAAAACGCAGAACTGCAAAGCCTGAGGGCGAAACCTAACCGATCCGTTCGAAGACTGCTGCAAGGCCCTGCCCACCGCCAATACACATGGTTTCCAGCCCATAGCGCGCTTCTCGGCGCTCCATTTCCCGCAGCAAAGTGGTCAGGATACGTACGCCGGTGGCGCCAACCGGGTGCCCAAGAGAGATCCCCGATCCATGCACATTGATCCGGTCGAAGTCATCATCGCCCAGATCCATCGCTTTCGTACAGGCCAGGACTTGTGCAGCAAACGCTTCATTGAGTTCGATCAGATCCATATCAGCCAGGGTTAGCCCGGCCCGAGATAGAGCTTTGCCCGTCGCATCGACGGGCCCTATCCCCATGGTCTTTGGCGGAACGCCAGCCAGCGCCCAGCTAACCATCCTGCTCATCGGTTTTAGACCATATTTCTCGGCCGCCTCGCGCGAAGCAACGATGCACGCCGCCGCGCCATCATTCTGACCTGATGCATTGCCAGCCGTCACCGTCGCATCGGGGTCCGACTTGCCCGTGATTGCGCGTAAGGTTGAGAGCTTTTCCACCGTTGTGGCGGGCCGCGGGTGCTCGTCAGTTTCGACGATGAGATCTGCCTTGCGACCTTTGACCGTCACGGGGACAATCTCTTCGGCGAAAATACCGTTCGACATGGCCGCTCCGGCGCGGGCCTGCGATCGCGCCGCGAGTTCATCCTGCGCCTCGCGGGTAATGCCATACTCTTTTCGAAGGTTTTCAGCCGTTTCGATCATCCCGCCGGGCACAGGATAATGCTCGCCGCCCGCCGTCACGCGCCCGCGGGTGAGACCATCTTCCAGGCGAATATTCGGCGTTTTCACGCCCCAACGAATTTCGGTGGAATAGAATGGTGCCCGGCTCATGCTCTCAGCTCCGCCTGCGATCACGACATCTGCGCCCCCCGTTGCCACGGTCATGGCGGCGTAAATCACCGCCTGTAGCCCCGATCCGCAGCGGCGATCGAGTTGAAGGCCACCTGCCGTCACGGGCAAACCTGCATCCAGCGCCACAACGCGTCCGAGCGCCGGAGCGTCCATGGTCGGGTAGCAATTCGCGAAGACAACATCATCCACCGCCTCGCCCGGGAGCATTGTTCGTTTGAGAATCTCAGCCACGACGCCGCTCGCCAGCTGGTGCGGTGGAACATCCTTGAACCCACCACCAAAGGCACCGACCGGGGTTCTGAGGGGTTCGCAAATTACGACATTTTCAAAAGCGGACATGGTGAGCTTCTCCCGGTGGTTTCCTGGCTTTTGTTCGATTTACCTGGCTCGAAGTCAATCGTTCCGCAGCGTCCGAAGGATATGAGTCCAGACGGCCTATAAGCCGGGTTCTGTTCCCCCTTTCGGGTTCAGCAGCCATTCCTCTGCGACGCACATTGCTGCGCGCCTGATGCGACACACCCGGGGCGCGGACTGAAGACGGTCCATATACACCCCCTATTCGGTCTTGCTCCTGGCGGGGTTTACCATGCGGGCCGCGTCACCGAAGCCCCGGTGGGCTCTTACCCCACCCTTTCACCCTTACCCTGAAACAGGTTCAGGGCGGTTTGCTTTCTGTGGCACTTTCCCTCGGCTTGCGCCGGGTGGACGTTATCCACCGCCATGTCTCCGTGGAGCCCGGACTTTCCTCCAGCGAGCGAACTCGCCAGCGACTGCCCAGCCGTCTGGAGCAGGCGATATAGTCGAAAGCATTCCATTTCGCCAGCCCCTCTCGCGACGACCCACATTGTTGGCAAGGTCTAAACATGCTCCGATGTCGCAAAGATGATACACGGGAGCAAACGCATGGACTTACACCTTAAAGGCAAGAATGCGGTCATTCTGGGCGGCACCCGCGGAATTGGCCGCGCGATTGCCGATACCCTTGCAGAGGAAGGCGCAAATATCGCAATTTGCGCGCGCAATCAGGATCAAATCGACGCTGCTGTTGCTGAACTATCGGCCAAAGGCGTACGTGCGACTGGCGGCTCAGTCGATGTCACAGACGGCGAGGCGCTTAAAGCCTGGATCAAAACGGCGGGCGATGACCTCGGCGGGATTGATATTCTGGTGTCCAATGCGGGCGCGATGGCTCAGGGCAATGACGAGACGTCCTGGAAGCAGAATTTCAATCTTGATGTCCTTGGCGCCGTAAACGCAT
>JAYZAM010000128.1:0-14328 GCA_036339715.1 Pseudomonadota bacterium
CGTCCAGCATTTGGTGTCCTTCGGCGAAGAAGGAATGCAGCCAAGTGTCAATGTCGCACTTGCTAAACCGCTCAGCGCCTTAAATAAGCGACAAGAGGATGCTGTAATGCCAGACACGATGACGACGATGCTCCCAGAGGCAGGAAAAGTTGCGGCTTTGCCAGCAGACCACCCGGTGGTCTTGCAGGGTAAAGTTGGTGTCTTGTTGGTCAATCTCGGCACGCCGGACGGCACCGATTATTGGTCGATGCGGCGATACCTCTCAGAATTCCTGTCTGACCCGCGTGTGATCGAAGTGCCAATGCCGATCTGGCAGTTAATCTTGCAAGGCCCGATCCTGACCTTCCGGCCGAGTAAATCGGGACGAGCCTATAAGAAAATCTGGACCGAGGAAGGCTCGCCACTGCTGCTCTATACCAAGCGCCAGGCCGAGCTCTTAAGCGCCCGCATTGGCAGTGACGACCTGATCGTCGATTTCGCCATGAATTATGGAAATCCAAGTATCGCGTCACGCGTTATGGCGCTGAAAGATCAGGGATGCGACCGCATATGTGTTGTCCCGCTTTATCCGCAATATTCCGCCGCCACGACCGCGAGCGTGTGTGACCGGACCTTCAAAGTGCTCGAAAAAATGCGCTGGCAGCCAGCCGTCAGAACCGCTGCAAGTTTTCATGATCAACCCGTTTACATTGAGGCTTTGGCGACAAAGATCTCAGATCATATTGCATCGCTGGACTTCACGCCGGACCGGGTCCTGATGTCTTACCATGGCATTCCCAAAGCGTACTTTGAGAAGGGCGACCCCTATCATTGCCATTGTCACAAAACCACGCGTTTGGTGTCCGAAAAGCTCGGCTGGGATGAGGGGTTCGCGATGACGACCTTCCAGAGCCGTTTCGGACCCACTGAGTGGCTGAAACCTTATACCGACGAAACGCTTGAGGCTCTTCCGGAACAAGGCGTTAAAAAGATTGTTGTCGTCTCGCCTGCTTTCATCTCTGACTGTCTGGAGACACTCGAGGAGCTTGCCATGGAAGGCCGCGAGGAGTTTCTGGAGGCCGGCGGGGAAGCTTATTCTGTCGTACCGTGCCTGAATGACAGCGCCGCCGCGATTGATGTGATCGAGGATGTGGTGCGCCGCGAGACCGCGGGCTGGGTCGCCTAGGCGTGGATGGCTGGGTCAAGAATGGTAAAGTTCGGGGCCGCATAGACGAGGATGGCGCTCTTGAAGTTCGTTGCTTCGGCCTGACCACGCAAACCCGCTACTACAAGCAGTTGTTTCGCGAGTTCTTCCGCAAAGACTTTCAGCGCCTGCGCCCCGGATATGGCGATTATGATGTCCACATCATCATGGAATATACCGGCGATCCGCCATGGATGGACCTTGATAATCTCGCCAAAGCTCTGCTCGACAGCCTGACCGGAAACGCATTTGAAGACGACCATCAGGTGGCGCGTTTATTGGTCGAACGCCGTGTCGCCGATCGAGAGGGAATCTATATGCGCGTTATCGCGTTGAATTAGCTCAGGCGTTTGAACGGCATCGGGATCGCAGTTGCAGTCGCCTTTGCCACCAATTTTCCGGCTTCATCGAAGCACTCGGCTTCCATAAAGGCAGCTGAGCGCCCCCATTTCAGGATGCGTGCTTCTACGCTGGCCGGACCTGGCATAAGGCGTCTTAGATAAGACGTCTTCATTTCCAGCGTGGGCGCAGTCATTGTGACATTGGAGGCGATAATGCAGCACGTGCTCATCGCCTCGTCCATCATCGCGGCAATAAATCCACCTTGCACCGCCCCGGTCGGATTGGCGAACATGCCCGGAACGTCGAAATCCATTCGGATGCGCTGCGCGTCTTGTTCCACCTCGGCCAGCCGCATCGCGAGCGTGTCCGAGCAGGGCGGACGCTTTTTGCTGTTTTGAAATCGCGCCAGCATCTCGGCATCCGAGACGCGTGGTTTGCCTTCGGGGGTGGTGTCAGCCATGCTTACTTTCGGCGGAACGCATCGAGGCTGACCACGGTATCGGCGGAGCCCTCTTGCTCGCTAGACTCTTCGCCCATGGTGTCCGAGGCTTTTTCAATGGCCGGATCGACAACAGGGGCGCTTTCCTCGACCACAGCCTTTTCGAAACTGACGCCAAAATTCACAGCCGGGTCGACGAAACGTGTCATCGCGACATACGGGATCGACAGGTGCTGCGGGACGCGATTGAATTTCAATACAATTTCAAAATGCCCGTCATGGACTTCCAGGTCCCAGTATTGGTGCTGGATGACAATGGTCATTTCCTCGGGAAATTGTTCCACCAGATGATCAGGAATCTTCACGCCTGGGGCTTTCGTGCGGAACGTCACGTAGAAGTGATGATCGCCTGGAGGGGCAGATCCTTTTGCAGCCTGGCGTAACGCTTCACGGACAACGCCGCGCATCGCCGCCTGAGTGAGCGCTTCATAGCCGATATAGTCGGTCATAGTCCGTTCCCCATATTCTCCGCCTCGATAGACCCTCTGCCTTAACCCCGCAACGTCCTTCATGCGTTAGGCGAGGCAAATTCCTCAACTTCCCCCTATAAGATGTCTAGCGCTGTCAAAACGGTCAAGAAAGATCGTGTCACGACGCTAGACGTAAAGTGGAGGCTTCTGTTGCCAGGCGCCTCCGGGCCCCGCCTAAGGCGCTGATGCCTTAGGAGTTAAAGCGGTTTTCCACGCACTGCGTTACGCAGCGAGCAGTTCACCTTCAGCAAAGTTGTCATTTGCAACTATTGTTGAGTGAGCTTCTAACGCAGCTCATGCGGGTGAAGGCCTCGTCTTTACACGTCCGTCGATCCTATTTCGCCCCCAAATAACCCCCGCTGAAGGTGGAGGTTGTTTGGTGGAGGCGCCGGGTACCGCCCCCGGGTCCGAACCGCTTATTACACGCGCGTTTATCACCATAGTTCATGCGAACGGTGCTAATATAATCTCGGATCGGGAAAGATTAAAGAGTTTAATCAGCTGGCTCTACGATCACTTCGATAACGCCTTCTGTACGCTCAAGTGCCGCCAGTTCTGCCTCTAAAGCGGTCGCTTGGATCACCCGGGTCGTCTTGACGACAGACCCAGTGGCATCGGCGGTGAGAATGGTGAGTCGCAACAATCGTTCCGTGCCGTCGAGCGTGCCATCGACAGCGCGGACGGTAAGCTTGCCCACCTGATAAACGCCTTTGCCAGTGTAATAGACTGTCTTTCCCGCCAGGGTGGCCCCACCCAAGAGAAGACCTGCTGTCTGGGTGACGACGCAACCCGTCAGCGTCAAAGCGAGCAATGGCGCAATCATGATTGAACGGATCATCTTTACTCTCTCCGCGTCCCGCGCCCTTCAGCACCTTATCTAGATACACCCAAGTTAACAGGGGGTGAGTTGAGATCCGGAACGCTGTCGCACCCTTGCTTGCATCGCCAAAACCTGCTTTTTGCCGATTAACGATAATATTTGGTGTTTTGGGAGACCCATCATTATGCGCACAACTTTTACGGCACTCGCTGCAATTCTGGCTCTAGGCGCCTGCGACATCGTTCGCGTCCCTAGCGGTTCGGCCGCCGATCCAGCTCCGGCTGATCAACCCGTCGCGCCGACAGCAGAAGAAATCGCGGCGGAGACCGAACGTCTCAACACTTGGTTCGAGGAGAAGTTTGAAGCAGAACTTCTGGAGAGCCCGATCCAGTTGACATTCCTCGGACGTGACGAACGCCAAGGCGAGATTGATGATTTCTCCGAAGCCGCACTAGATCGCCAACTGGAAAGATCGCGTGCAAATGTCGCCGAGCTGAAGGCTAGTTTCGATTATGACAGACTGACAGCGGATGCGAAGATTTCTTACGATCTCTGGGTGTATCAGCATGAACTGGCCGAAGCGGCAAATGTGTATCGGTACAACACCTACGTGTTTGATCAGATGCAAGCCATTCACACCTTCTTCCCGCAATTGCTGATCGCGTTCCACCGGGTCACGGACGGCGAGGACATGGACAATTATCTGCTGCGCGTCTCTGAAAGCGCGCGGGCGCTCGATCAGCTGATCGAAAGTTCAAAAACGGTCGCAGAAAAGGGCGTTCGCCCACCCTATTTCGCGTTTGAATCCGTGATCGAAGAGGCCCAGAAAATCATCACCGGCGCGCCGTTCGATGACAGCGGCGAGGACAGCGATGTCTGGGCCGACGCGAAAGCCAAAATCGCCAACCTGTTGGAGCAGGAGCAAATCGATCAGGCCAAGGCAGATCAGCTAACCGCGGATATCCGCACGGCCTTTGTCGAAGAATGGAAGCCGGCTTACGAGCGCCTGATCGCTTGGCAGGAAGAAGACCAGGTGAACGCTGCGCCGGAAGCGCAAGGCGTCACGGCCTTGCCGGATGGGGTCGCCTATTACAATGAGCGCCTCGCCAATCAGACTACGACCAATCTGACCGCCGACGAGATCCACGAGATTGGTCTTGCGGAGGTCGCTCGCCTGCGCGCGGAAATGGAAGAGATCCAGGCTGATTTTGGCTTTGAAGGCACGCTACAGGACTTCTTCGCGTTCTTGCGTGATACGAAAGATGACGAGCGTCTCTACTACCCTAATACGGATGAGGGACGTCAAGGCTATATCGATGATGCGACCGCCGCAATTGATGGTATCAAAGCGGTTCTGCCCGATTACTTTGGCATTTTGCCAAAAGCGGACATGGTGGTGAAACGGGTCGAGGCGTTCCGCGAGCAAGATGGCGCGGCGCAACACTATTTCCCGTCGACACCCGATGGTTCCCGTCCGGGCGTTTATTACGCGCA
Source organism: Pseudomonadota bacterium (assembly GCA_036339715.1). Lineage (GTDB taxonomy): Bacteria > Pseudomonadota > Alphaproteobacteria > Caulobacterales > Hyphomonadaceae > Henriciella. Next base: position 4,809 of record JAYZAM010000128.1, read on the forward strand.
CCTTTCAGACATGACGGCAATGCCGAAGCGCGAGTTGGAAGTGATCGCTTATCATGAAGGTCTGCCTGGCCACCATATGCAGATCGCCATTCAGCAAGAGCTGGAAGGCGTGCCGACCTTCCGCACGCAAGCCGGATTTACCGCTTATAGCGAAGGCTGGGGCCTCTATTCAGAATGGCTCGCGATCGAAATGCCGGGTACCTATCAGGACCCGCTTTCGCGCTTCGGCCGCGCTGGCTCTGAAATCTGGCGCGCGATCCGTCTCGTCGTCGATACCGGGCTTCACGCCAAGGGCTGGACCGAAGAAGAAGCGGTGCAATATTTTATGGCGAACTCGGCCATCACTGAGGCGCAGGCCCGCTCTGAAGTGCGTCGCTACTTGGTTCTTCCGGGACAGGCGACCAGCTATAAGGTTGGGATGTTGAAGATCCAGGAATTACGCCGTGACGCCGAAGCCGAGCTCGGCGATGCGTTCGACATTCGCGCCTTCCACGATACCATTCTTGGCGGTGGCGCGATGCCGCTGGCAATCCTCGAACGCCGTGTCGATGAGTGGGTGGCGAGCGTAAAAGCCGGGTAAGGACACAGGGCCGCGATGACTCGCGGCCCTTCCTTCAAGCAATTTTTAGCCTTGCTCAGCTGCGAGGGGAAAGCGTAACCGGCGGGTTTCGGCGGGGGTGACACGCTATGCGTAAGCGTCTTTGAATGTCTCCCTTAAAACCGCTTTTTGGACTTTCCCCATTGCGTTTCTGGGTAGGGACTCGACCCAATAGAATTTGCGTGGATGCTTGAACCGCGCGATCGTGTCCTGCAAGGCTGATTGAAGGGTCTCGTCTGAGAGCGCCTCTCCCGTCGCCACACAGATGGCCACCACCCCTTCGCCAAGGTCTGCGTGCGGTGTGCCGATGATGGCTGTTTCGAGCACACCGGGGACATCATCAAGCACTTGCTCAATCTCTTTAGGATAAATGTTGAGGCCGCCTGAAATGATCAGATCCTTGGCGCGCCCAACAATGGTCACGCGGCCATCTTCGTCCTGCAATGCATTGTCGCCCGTAATGAAGAATCCATCGTCTCGAAACGCATCTGCGGTTTTGTCTTCCATTTTCCAATAGCCCCGGAAAATATTCGGGCCCTTGATTTCGATCACACCAATCTCGCCTTTTGGGAGCTCTTGGCCGGCCTCGTCCGCGACACGCAATTCAACCTCCGGCAATGGATAGCCCACCGTTCCGGCGAGGCGGTCACCCTGATAGGGGTTGGATGTGATCATCCCGGCTTCGCTCATACCGTAGCGCTCCAGGATACGATGTCCCGTCAGCTCCGTCCAAGCGTCAGAAGCTTGCGACGTGAGAGGAGCAGAGCCCGAGGTGAACAGTCGAATGGACCGACAATCTTCAGCTCCAAACCCGGGTAAGGCGGACAGTCTCGAATAAAAGGTTGGAACCCCCATCAGGACAGTACTGTTAGGGAGGTGCTGCCGCACGGTTTCTGCCTCAAATCTGTCGAGCAGGATGATCGGTGTCGCATTCAGAAGTGACGTGTGCAGCGCGACCATTAAGCCATGGACATGATAGATGGGTAGGGCGTGCAAGAGCGTGTCACCCGGCTCAAACCCCCAAAGCTTATGCAGAGCTTTGGCGTTATGAAGCAGGTTTTCATGGCTTAACATGGCGCCTTTGGAGCGCCCGGTCGTGCCGGACGTATAAATGATCGAAGCGATATCATCGCCGCGACGGTGCGCGACTTCAGGCATGGGCCGATGGAGCAGTGCTTGTTCCCAAAGGCCATCATCTCCATCCAGCAGCGCGGAGTGCGCCACGCCGAGTCTTTGCGCGATGGGCTCAATCACGGAGAGCGTTTCTGACCGGCCGACAAAGATGACCGGTTTTGCGTCGCCCAGAAAATACTCAAGCTCCGTTGAGGTATAGGCCGTATTGAGCGGCACATAGATCGCGCCAACTTGCAGCGTGGCGAGATAGAGGGCGACATTCGCGAGAGACTTATCAATCTGAGCGACCAACCGATCACCAGACGAAAGCCCCATATCCGAAAGCAAACTCGCGAGGCGTGAGACGCGCTCATAGAACGCGCCATATGTGATCGATCCATCACCTGGAAGAATGAACGCGGGTTTGGCTTCCGCCTTTTTGGCGGCGAACTTTAAGTGATGGAGGATGTTGTCATTCATGCGCGTGTCTCGACGTCGTCTAACTTCCGACATTCTCAAGCGCGCTCAGGGCTTGCTGAACATGCTCGACAAAGAGGCGCGCTTTGCCCCGCAGCTTCCCACCGGTCCAGACAACTGAGAGCGGCAGATCCGCGCCACGCCATTCCGGCATGATCCGGATCAGATTACCGGCTTGCACATGCGAGCATACGAGCCAGTCTGGGCCAATGAAAATGCCCAGCCCATCCACGGCCCCCTGCAATATTGTATCGCCAGACGAGCCGCGAAAGCGACCGTCCATCATGATCCGATGTTCTTCGCCGGTTTCGACATGTTTCAAGGTCCATTGCTGGCCCTGCAAGGATTGCCGGAAAACCAGGCCCTGATGGTCTTTCAAACTGTCTGGACAGGTCGGCGCACCATATTGTTCGACATATTTTGGTGAGGCCCAGATGCCACGATAGGCCACCAGCAGGCGTTTGGCCATCAAAGCGCTGTCGGTTAGCTCTCCCAGCCGGAACGCAAGATCGACGCCCTCTGTGACAAGGTCCGTATAAGTGTCGTCCGTCATCAGATCCATGCGGATGTGCGGATACTTTTCCAGAAAAGACGCGATGGTTGGCGTGATTACAATCTGCGATAGCGAGTGCGGTGCGCTGACCCGCAGCATGCCCACCGGTTCTTGATCCAGGCCGCGCGCTTCGGCTTCGGCTTCATCAAACTCAGCGAGAATATCCTGCGCGCGCCCGTAGAAACGCTGTCCGGCCTCCGTCAGGGACAAGGCCCGTGTCGTGCGATGAAAAAGTTCGGCGCCGAGTTGATGTTCGAGATCCTGAATGCGTCGGGAGACCGTCGGTTGGCCGATCGAAAGATCGGCCGCAGCGCGTGAGAAACTTCCCGCATCTGCCACTCGTAAAAACAGTCTCATCGCATCAATTCGATCCATGTCCGCCCGCTCCTATGCGAAAATTGCATGACCCATATGGAACGTCACACGGTTCTGCAAAAGGGGTGGCTGCGCCATTTACCGATCATCGACGGCAGACATCCCGCCGAAATTTGAAAATTTAAGGAGCCAAAAATGGCAAACTTTACTTTGCATACCCCAGACACGGCACCTGAAGGTGCGCGTGACTTTATCTCAGGCGTAAACAAGAAAATGGGCTTCGTGCCATCCCTCTATGCGGTGTTCGCTGAAAACCCAGCCGTGCTACACGCCTATACTCAGCTCTCAGATCAGCTCGGCAAAACCGGACTGTCGCCGCTCGAGCAGCAGGTGGTGACAATTACAGCAAGCGTCGAAAACGAATGTCACTTCTGTGTGGCAGCGCATACGACGATTTCTGAAGGCGCGGGCCTCGACCTCAGTGTGATTGACGCTGTCCGCGAAGATCGGGTGATTGCCGACCCGAAACTCGAAGCCTTGCGGGTTTTCACTAAGAAAGTTGTGATTGATCGCGGGTTTGTCTCCGACACGGATGTCGATGCATTTATCGCTGCTGGATATGATCGTTCGGCTGTGCTCGCCGTCATTCTCGGTGTCGCGCTCAAAGTGATCTCAAACTATACCAATCATGTTGCGGAGACGCCCGTGAACGAGGCCTTCCAAAAGCATGCTTGGACCCCAAAAGCCAAGCGTGAAACCGTCGCGGCTTAACCTTTCCCATCCCCTCCAATACTGGGCTGCAGCGCAATCTGCAGCCCTTTTTTTATGCGTCGTTCTGCCGGTTCACGATCTGCTCACACCGACGTGACCAAGGCTCACACAGACGTGGTTCGTAAGTGATAAAGCAAGGTCGTAAGTGGATGTCATAGCAAGGAGGACGCAATGACGACCATCACTGATACACTTACGCCTGAGACCCGAAATACAGGGATATTGACCAAGATTAAGACCTATGCCCCGCACGCGATTGCCGGGATTGCGTCGCTGGTTTTTCTCGACAGCCTGCGCTTCAAATTTACCAACGCACCCGAAACGCAAACCATATTTGGCAAGCTGAATGACTGGGCCGCGAGCTTTGGCGCAGATGGGCTCTTTGCGCAGACCGGTCTGTTCAGCCAATATGTGATCGGCACCGCAGAACTGGTTGCGGCAACGCTTTTGCTGATCGGGATCCATCCCGCATTTCGCCGCCTACAGGCGATCGGCGCCTTGATCGCGTTTGCGGTAATGAGCGGGGCCGTAAATTTCCACCTCTGGACCCCGCTCGGCATTGATCCGAACAATGATGGCGGTGGCCTGTTCTTTATGGCCGTCGTGGTCTGGTTCACCTCAGCAGGTTTGGCTTTTATTCGCCGTAACGAGCTGGCCGCGATCTTTTCCGGCCTGAAAGCCACGCTGTTCCCAACCCGTTCATAGAAACATCTCTATCTCCCAGAAACTTGCCTTTAGAAGGACAATCGTAATGAAACTCAGAACGCTTCTCGCCGCAGCCATGATCGCCACAGGACCGATCGCTGTGTCTGCGCCAGCTGCATTCGCAGACAAAGACCCGATTTACACCGCGAAACGCTCGAACCTCGCATTACAGGGCTATGACACCGTGGCGTATTTCACCGCCGGTGAGCCGACGAAAGGGACGGCTGATTTTTCAACGGAATATCAAGGGGCAGAATTCCGCTTTGCTATCGAAGAGAACCTAAACCTCTTCCTCGGCGATCCTGAAAAATACGCGCCACAGTATGGCGGATATTGCGCCTGGGCGGTTGCGCAGGGCAAAACGGCAAAAGGAGACGCGCGCCGCTGGGCGGTTGTCGATGGCAAACTCTATCTGAACTATAACAAAGGCATCCAGAAACGCTGGGATAAGGACCGGACCGGATTCATCACCAGCGCTGACCAAAACTGGCCAACAGTTCTGCAAGACTAAGGGCTTTCTCCCCACAAAGACCCCCCCTTGCAGTGCGTCGCCCCCGCATGGTCCCCTCCCATGCGGGGGTTTTTCTTTGCGCCATTATCGTAAATGCGAAGCCAAAATTTGTGTCCAAGACTTCATATCAAAACAAGATTGAGCCGGTTTATCTTCAGGCCGTTAATGGGCGAAATGATTGAGGGACACGAACGATGAAAAAGACTCTCGCAATGCTGGTTGTATCGGTTGCCAGTTTCGGGGGAAGCGCTGCTGCGGACTCTGATTTGTATTTGAATGCCGGGTTGGGTTTGTTTGATGGCGACGGAGCGACGTTGAAGGCGCTCACAGCGCGCGGAGGGATCGCCATCCATGATTTGCTCAGTGCGGAACTGGAAGCATCGTTTGGACTCGGCGCAGAGCAAGTCGATGGTGCGCCAGGGGCGGAACTGAAACTCGAGAACCAGTTTGGCGGATATCTGGTGGGACGATATCCGGTGCTGCCCGATCTGAAGGTGATCGGGCGCATTGGATACACAACGGGCGAATTTCAGGCATCGGCCGGCGGTGTGGCTGGCGACGTCGAGACGGATGGAGTCGCATTCGGCATTGGCGGCGAGTACATGATCACGCCGCAGTTCGGTCTGCGCGGTGACTATACGCGAATTGACGTCGATGATGACGCGCTTGATGGCGGCGTGAATACATTCGCGCTGGCCGCCGTCTATCGGGTTGGATCATTGCGCTAGCTCGGCGATTCGAGCTCGTCGATTTCAGCCGATATCAACTGTCTTAAATGACAGAGCGCACGGCTAAGTAGTCTGTGTGTATCTATATTCGCGATTTGGCGAGAAACTTGTTTCTTTGGGACGGTGAGGTGGTGTCTATCGGGGCACGTTTAACAACCCGATTGGGAGCGCCCCATGAAAAAAACACTGTCTCTATGCCTTCTCGCATGCTCGGCACTTAGCACCACAGCCTTCGCTGAATCAGATCTTTACGTATCTGGCGGATATTCCTTGATCGATGGCCAAGGCGTAACGCCGAACACATTTACGGCTCGCGCGGGCGGAAGTTTCAACGATTATTTCGGCATTGAGGTCGAAGGGGCTTTCGGCGGAGAGCCGGACACGCCTGATGGCCTCGCCGGCGTTGAAATCTCTGTGGAGTCTCAGATCGGAGGGTACCTCGTTGGTAAGTATCCTGTCAGCGAACGGTTCGATGTGCGCGCCCGCATTGGCTATGCCGAATGGGAGTTCGAGGGCGATTTTAACGGCGTGATAGAATCTGCCACGATTGACGGATTTGCGGCCGGTGTCGGCGGCGAGTTTATGATCTCCGAGAATTTCGGACTGATCGGCGACGTGACCCATTATGAAGCCGAAGGAGGTCTGGATTTTGACGAGGGATTCCAGACCTTTACGTTTGGTGGCATTCTTAAGTTTGGAATCTCCAACGCCGAATAAGGCGGCGAATGGTTTCGTCGGCGGGACGTCCTAGGCGTCTCGCTCCGCCCAGGTTTTGAGAATATGATGCGCCACGGCCATTGGCGGCGGCGCATAAATATCGGGATGAGTCCCCGCGATCACTTGCCGGGCCTCTTCTCTGGTAATCCACCGCGCGGCTTCCAATTCATCTTGTTCAACGGAAATCTCGGTAGTTTCCGCTTCGACCAGGATGCCAACCATGAGTGAAGAGGGGAACGGCCACGGCTGACAGAACAGATACTCTGCTTTCGCCGGATCTGCTTTGATCCCTGCCTCTTCTTCAAGCTCGCGCGTGGCTGCCTGTTCGACGGTTTCGCCAGGCTCGACAAATCCTGCCAAGGCTGACCAGAACCCGGCGGGCCAGCTGGCTTGCCGCCCGAGCAGACATTTATCATCTTTTACGGCGAGCATGATCGCTACGGGATCGGTGCGCGGGAAGTGTTCCGTCCCGCAGGACGGGCAGACGCGTTTCCAACCACCTTCAGAAATCGTAGAGGCGGTGCCGCATTTGGAACAGAATGGGTGGCTGCGATGCCACTCAAGAATGCTGCGCGCCGTCGCCGCGAGATTCGCCTCAAGAGGCGTCAGCGTCGAGGCGGCGGATCGCATATCGGCAAATTCTCCGCTGCCTTGCAGGAGGGATCCGTCGAGATTGAAGGCGCCGCCAATATTGATCCCGAAAATGGGTGCGCTCGCGCGATCGAGGCCGAGGAAGACGACTTCCTCCAAATGCTTCAATTGGGCGTATTCTGGGCCCAGCCAGACCAGATTTTGACCGCTGTGTTCGATCAGAGGACGGCCATCCTGAAGCAGGAAAATCAGGACGTTTTCGCTTTGTAGTGAATCATTCAACCAGGCCTCATCGGTTCGGTGATGCGCCGCACGATTGATAGGGCTACTGGCGAGTGGAATATCATTCGAGGTGGTCAAGGCAGTCATCCTAAGGGCAGAAGCCAAAGCAAATACGGTAGCCGTCCGGGTCTGTCACGACAATTTCTGTGCACCCATGCGGCATCTTTTCAGCCTCACTATGTGCAGTATTTGCGCCAGAAAAGAAGCGCATCACCGCTTTCAGGTCCTGGACCCAGATATAAGCATCCCACAATCCACCAATCCGGCGGGCGTTGGGCGTGGGATTGCCCGGGGCGTCTTGATCAATCCCTTGCTTTAGCATGATCGATGCGCGAGGGGCGTTTGCGATCGCGAAACTGGGCGGGTCGCCCCAAATTTCGGCGACCTCGAAACCTAGCTGATCCCTATAAAAGGCGGCCGATCGATAAATATCGGAGACGATCAAAACGGCCGCACAGGAGATAAATTGTTCGCTGATCGCCGCTTCGGTCATCGGTGCAGCCTATTCTGCAGTCGCATCTTGTCAAACGCGTGCACAGTCGCGATATAGCCATTGGAGGCTGGCGGTGGACGAGCTCCTCGCCAACCGGGTCAGGTCGGGAACGAAGCAGCCCTAACGAGTTTTTGGTTCGGGTCACTGTCCAGTCTCCACTCTTCAACTTGTGAATAGACTTGCAAGGGCAGCCGCTGGACGCTTGCCGCGACCCCCGAGTCCCTGCCATAAGCGTAACCATGAGTGAGCCATCCGATCAGCCCGACGATAATGAGCGCGATGATGCGACCTTCTCGATGTTCGGAGAGGCTGAAATGGGCGTGCCCAAGGATGAGGGCTATCAGGTTCTTGCACGCAAATACCGTCCGCGCCTGTTTTCCGATCTGATCGGCCAGGAGGCTATGGTTCGAACGCTCACAAATGCCTTTGAAACGGGCCGTGTTGCGCATGCTTTCATGCTCACCGGAGTACGCGGGGTGGGCAAGACTACAACAGCGCGGCTTCTGGCGCGTGCTTTGAATTATTCACGGGAAGGGCAGGATAAGCCGAGCATGACGCTCGACCCCCCTGGCGATTTTTGTGCTGCCATCATGGCCGGAAACCACCCAGATGTTCTGGAACTCGATGCGGCTTCGCGAACAGGTGTGGCGGACATGCGCGAACTGCTCGACGGGGTGCGCTACGCGCCCGTCTCTTCGCGACATAAAGTCTATATCATCGATGAAGTGCATATGCTCTCGACGGCGTCCTTCAACGCGCTCCTGAAGACGTTGGAAGAGCCGCCTCCGCATGTGAAGTTTATTTTCGCAACAACCGAGATCCGGAAAGTTCCGATCACCGTTCTTTCTCGGTGTCAGCGGTTTGATTTAAAGCGCCTGGAGACCGACGCCTTGTCAAAGCATCTGGCAAGGATTGCTGAGCGCGAAGGCGCGAATGTCTCCGAAGAAGGATTGGCGCTTCTGGCGAGAGCGGCAGAAGGCTCCGTCAGGGACGGATTGTCAATTTTGGATCAGGCGATTGTTCAGGCGCTTGATGGAGACGAAATTACGGGTGCGCGCGTTCGTGACATGTTGGGACTTGGTGACCGGCTTAGACTGCTCGACGCGTTTGAGTTTGCGATCCAGGGCGAGGCGCAGAAAGCGGTGGAAGAGGTGGCCGAGCAAATCCGCGCCGGTGCTGACCCGCTGATTATCCTCAAGGATATGCTCGAAATCGCCGCTGACATTGCGACCGTGCAGGCGGCTGGGAATAATTATGCCCTTCCGGGACCCGCTGACTGGACCAAGCGAACACACGAAATCGCGGCGCGATTGACCCCGGCACAAGCGCAACGAAACTGGCAGATCCTGCTCTCCGGCTATCGGGACACCCAAACCGCGCCAGAAGCCGATACCGCGCTTCGCATGGTGGTCTTGCGACTGGTCTCAGCTGCGCGGCTCCCGAGCCCTGAGGATGCGGCCCGTTTGCTGGCACAAGGAGGGGCCACGGGCAATGCGGGAAAGCCTGAGGCCGTCCCTGGGACCGGAGGACCGGGTGGCGATCGAGTGGTTCAGCTCGTGCAACCAAGCGAGAGCAAGCTTGCAAGCTTCACGGACGTTCTGAATCATCTTGATTCGCGCAAAGAGGCTCGGCTCTGGGGAGAAGCTCGCAAATATATTCGCGCAGA
>JAYZAM010000129.1:0-3464 GCA_036339715.1 Pseudomonadota bacterium
TTCGCCGTTTAGCCCGCTTGCCAAGCGAGGAATTTTTCCTCTGCGAGGGCGATGCGCGCGTCTCCGACTTGTTCTGCCGTGACCTCGCGCAGATCCCGGAGGCCGCGAAGCGCGTCGTCAGGCGTCAACCCGGATCGGCGCAGAATGAGATAAGCGACAAACCCGGTCCGATGCAGACCGGCTGAGCAATGCATATAGATGGTGCGCTCCCCCTCAGTGCGTGCAATTTCATCGAAGAGCAGGAAAATGCGCGACAGATCGACCTCAGCCAGTGTGTCGAGATGACCCCCGTCGAGCGCGAAATGATGCCAGTCTGCTTCGATCGTTGCTGCGATACGTCTGATGCTCTCAGGTTGCTCGCGCGCGGAGAGCAAGGTGACGATATCGGTGACACCGCTAGCTTTGATTGCGTCCTTTGATTTTTTGCCCGGGCGGGGCCCAAGAATGAGATGTGGCGCGGTCATGCGCCAATCTTAATGGCATCGACTTTGTTGGGATAGACCGCCAGCGCGCCCTCGATCGCGGCGACGGCTGGAAATGGCGTTTCATAGGTCCAGACCGCGTTCTCAACCCGGTCGCCATTCGGCATGCGGATATGAAAATACGCCGCCTCGCCCTTATACGGGCACCAGCTGGTATGCGCAGAACGCTCCAGCATTGACATATTGACCTGCTCGCGCGGCATGTAAGCGACAGGAGGATAGTTGGCTTCGCGCAATTCAAGATGACTGGGCGCGGCCAATACAGTAACGCCCGCCAAGCATATGCTGACGGACGTAGTTTTTTGGGTCACCGAGAGTGGGTGATCTTGAGACGGCTCAAGATGACGGCGCACTAGGCCGCTTCCATCTCAATCCCTTTTTCCGTCATGAACTCTTTCAGCTCACCGGCTTCGAACATCTCTTTGACAATGTCGCATCCGCCGACAAATTCGCCTTTGACGTAGAGCTGAGGGATGGTTGGCCAATCGGAATAAGCCTTGATGCCTTCGCGGACATCCTGGTTCTCAAGCACGTTCACCGCCTGATATTCGACGCCGAGATAATCCAGTACCTGCACAACGACAGAGCTGAACCCGCATTGTGGAAAGGTTGGCGTGCCTTTCATGAAGAGCAGAACGTCATTGCCTTTAACGGCGTTATCGATGGAGGTTTGGATTTCATCTGACATGGGACTTACTCCGCTTCTTTCATCACTTGCTCGCGGGCCACGGGCAGCAGCTCTGCCATATGGTCGCGAATACGCGCATCGGTGCGCTCGACACCCGCTTTTTCCAAATCGCCTTGAACCTTGCGGAATACATCTTCATCGCCGGGCTCTTCCAGATCCGAAAGCACGACTGTTTTCGCGTAAGCTTCCGCCTCGTCGCCGTGCAGATCCATAAGTTCAGCAGCCCACAGGCCGAGCAGCTTATTGCGGCGCGCCATGACCTTAAACTCAGTGGCTTCGTCCATTGCGAACTTTGCTTCTTCCGCGCGTTCGCGATCGTCAAATGAAGACATGTGTGTCAAACCTTGTAGCAGGGATTTCAGTTTCCAGCGCAGATATAGGGGCGGAGGCCCCTCGGGTGCAAGAAGCCTTTTGCCTAAACGCGACGATTGGCGTAAGGGGAGCCCCTGTCTGAGCTGGCGAGTGAGTCGGCTGGGTCTTAGACGCTAGAGGGATAGCGCGATGTCTCGCAAACGAATGATTTATGAAGGCAAGGCCAAAATTCTCTATGAGGGGCCAGAGCCAAATACGCTCATCCAATACTTCAAAGATGATGCCACTGCGTTCAACGCGGAGAAGCGCGCCGTTCTCGATGGCAAAGGCGTCCTGAACAATCGTATTTCAGAGTTCATGATGACGCGTTTGAGCGGGGTCGGAATCCCGAACCATTTTATCAAACGGCTCAATATGCGTGAGCAATTGATCAAGAAGGTTGAGATTATCCCACTTGAGGTCATCGTTCGCAACGTGGCGGCTGGGACCATGTCCAAGCGACTGGGCATCGAAGAAGGCACGCAATTGCCACGGGCGATTGTCGAGTTTTGCCTGAAAAATGACGATCTTGGCGATCCACTCGTTTCGGAGGAGCACATAGCCGCTTTTGGCTGGGCGCAGCCACATGAAATGGACGAGCTGATCGCTTTATCTCTTCGAGTGAACGATTTCATGTCTGGATTGTTTGCTGCGGTCGGCATCAAGCTGGTCGATTTCAAGCTCGAATTCGGTCGTTTCTTCGAGAACGATATGCAACGCGTCATCCTCGCCGATGAGATCAGTCCGGACAGCTGTCGCCTGTGGGATCTCGAGACCAATGAAAAGCTCGATAAGGACCGGTTCCGCCGGGATCTTGGCGGGGTGACTGAAGCCTATGCCGAAGTGGCGCGACGGCTCGGTATCATTAAGGAAAACAGCCAGGGCGGCGAGATCGTCAACATTAGCGACGCCAACAAATAGACCGCGCGCGCCAATCATAGCCGCTCGATACCGCTGATACACTCTTTCAGGATTTCAGCGATTGCGTTAAACGGAGCCCGACTCAATCAGCGGAGCGCGATTCCCATGAAAGCTATTGTCCATGTTGGTTTGAAGCCCGGTGTCCTCGACCCGCAGGGCAAGGCTGTCGCGGATTCACTCGGGCGTATGGGATTTGGCGAGGTTTCGGGCGCCCGCATTGGAAAAGTCATCGAACTTGATCTTGAAGGCGTCAGCGAAGCTGAAGCTGAGAGCCGGGTGAAAGATATGTGCGAGAAACTGCTCGCAAATACGGTGATCGAAAGCTACCGCGTCGAACTAGTCGCCTAGTCCAGCCGCTTCAGCTCAATATTGCGAAATGCGAGTGCATGGCTCTCCGCCTGAAGCGAAATATAGCCATCCGTGACGTTGCCGCTGAGACCCAATCTTTGGACATCCGGATCCCGGGAATCGAAAGAAGGCGTCGTTAGCAAGAAGGCTTCCTGACCATTAATCGATTGGCGGATCAACTCGCCAGCCTGAACGGTGATCTCGAACATTACCCATTCGCCGGCCGGGAAAGCTGGCGTCTCTGAATTAATGCAATGAATTTTCGTCAGTTCTCCGGCGATCACCACATCCGTCCCCGGCGTACAGACATTGGCCGTTGTTCGGTTCGGTTGAACCGGTCCTTTACCCAGGAATTGGGCTTCCACCGAAATTGGAAAATCCTGGTCCACGCGCATCGTCTCTGGTGCCTGGCTGTGAACCATGACACCGCTATTCATATACGCCCAGTCCGGACCACCTGGTGTTCGCTCGGGCGCAAACCGGTATTCAAACCGAAGCTGATAGCTCGACAAGCGCTCGTCAAAGAACAAGTGACCGAATTCGCCGTCAAAGGTCTCGTATCCATCATAGGAAACCCGCAACTCACCAGCTTCGACTGTGAAAATCGAATGCTCATCCTGGCCGAGGGCCTGGCCTGAGATCTTGGGAGTCCATCCGTTCAAAGACTGGCCATC
>JAYZAM010000130.1:0-7156 GCA_036339715.1 Pseudomonadota bacterium
ACGACATATTTGCCAGAGAAATTCAGCTTACGCTCAGTATAGTCGAGCGGGCGAACCGTGCGAAGGTCTACGGCACCAGCGATACCGGTCGCAGCCAGCGTTGCGTCAGGTGTTTTGTAGACAACACCCTGCGCCACGAGCTCTGATGGGAATTGGTCAAACTCAACGCCGCGATTGTTACCGGCGGAGACCACTTCGCGGCCATTCCAGAGCGCGAGTGAGAAGTCTGGACCCAGACCACGAATAGAAATCTGCTGCGAACGACCACGAACACGCTGGGCGGTCACACCTGGCAGACGCGCCAGAGAGTCTGCGATGGAGAGGTCTGGCAGCTTACCAATGTCTTCTGCCGAGATCGCTTCGACGATGGATGTCGCGTTCTTCTTGGCGCTCAACGAGTTCTGAATCGACCCGCGAATACCCGTGACGGTGACAACGTCGAGCGTCGCTTGCTCGTCTTCTTCTTCAGCTGCGGCCTCTTGTGCATAAACGGGCAAACTCGCAGCAAGTGCTAATGCGGCGGTGCCGAACAGCCAACTTTTCTTGTTGGTGAATGTTGGTTTCAATTGTTCCTCCCTGAAACATCGACGCAGGAATTGCAGACGTCCACTGCAATCCGACCCCCTCCGTGTATTGCAAATTTATGAAAACGCCAACCCCTTTTGCATAAACGTCATGCTTTTTCGCAAGCCCTCTGTGACGAAAATGCATCAAATCTGCCCGGATTATAAACCTTATAAGGGTTTAGCGTGCCCAACACACGCGCACTAACTCATATTTTGGGGGCAGAAAGACGAATCAAACGGAATGCAAATTTTTGCAAAGAACTGCAAATTTGAGCAAAAGGAGAGTCGGGCACGCGCTCCGCGAGTGTTAAGGGGCGCCGCAGGAGGCCCGAATAATCAATTCTGCAGGGATACGATCATTGTCGGGGCCGCGCTGGCCCGAGGAATCGAGCAGTTTCGATACAAGCACACGGCCCGCTTTGCTCGTATCCTGATCAATCGTGCTGAGCGGCACTTCAGCGTACACGCCGAACGGCACATTATCGTAGCCGACCACCGCGATATCGTCAGGAACGGACAGGCCTGCCCGGCGGATTGCCTGGATCGCACCCAATGCGATCAGGTCACTTGCCGCAAAAATCGCATCAAAATTGGCCTTCTCCGCGATCAATGTCTCGACGACGGCGCGGGCGGATGCCACCTGAAAATGCGCGGGCACAATCAACCGGTCTTCATAAGCGAGGCCTGAAAGCTCTAAGCCTTCACGATACCCGCGCATACGCTGCGCCGCCTCGGGCGCATCGGAGTCTCCGAGGAACACAATCTTTTTACGCCCCAGTCTGGCGAGGTGCGTGGTTGCACGTCGACCCCCAGCAATATTATCGCTGCCGACTGAGCAATACGCCTGATCCGGAAAAGAGGCGCCCCAGACAACAAAGCGATCCTCGACCTCGGCCAGTCGATTGAACGCTTCGTGCAAAGTGGATTGCCCGAGAAAAATCACGCCATCGGAACGGCTCGTCGACATGGCGGTGGCAAGCTCATCATACGAAGACGGCGCGATATAGCTCAGCAGGATGTCACATCCGCGTTCGCGCGCGGCATCCCCGATGCCGGCCAGGAGCTCGAAAAAGAACGGGTCCGCCATGCGCCCTTCACGGCTCTGCGGACGCGGCACCACGATCGAAATGGTCGCGTTCGCCCCGATCGGTCCGGCGGGCATATAGGCCCGAAACGGATAGTCGAGCTCACGCGCCAGCTTCCAAATCTTCTGCTTGGTGCGGACATTGACAGCCGGGCTGTCATTCAGCGCCCGTGAGGCCGTAGAAATCGATACCCCAGCGAGCTTCGCAAGATCCTCTAACCGGGTTGTCGGTTTCACCTCCATGGCGATGCCTCCTTACTCAACTGTGCGGATCCAAACTCCGGCACGCTCTGGCAATTGTCCAGCCTTTAGCAAACCTTCCTTAAGAGGCCTTGAAGACAGCAATAAATCCCCTTCAGAAACAACTGTTTCGGGTAGCTGGAAAGGTGAATCACCAAAGTTGAACAACGCCGTTACGCGGTTGTCATTCAATTGCCGATGGACAATCAAAACATCGTCTTGCGCCACGGGCTCAAACTCCATCCGCCCACATAACAAGGCGCTTATACGCTTCCGGACCGACAAAGCATTCGAGGTAAATCTCAAGACACTGTCATTGCCCTGCTGCCGATCGATTGCCAAGCTCACATGCTCAGGATCAACCGGCAACCAAGGCTCCCCTTCTGTGAAGCCAGCATGAGGGGCACCTGCAACCCATGGCAACGGCGTCCGGGCGCCGTCCCGCCCAAGCGTTTTTGGCCAGTTCATGATGGCCTCAGGATCCTTGAGATGTGAAAACGGAACATTCGCCTGCGGCAAGCCAAGCTCTTCGCCTTGGTAAATGATCGGGTTCCCGCGCAGCGTGAGCAGCAACATCATATACAGACGCGCCATCTCATCTCGATGCTCAGCCGACGCCCAGCGGGTGACCGCCCGCGGGGCATCATGATTGGAGAAAGCCCAGCTCGGCCATCCCTCGCGCTCCGACTGATCCCACAAACCTGCAGATTGCTGAATGCGCGCACCATCGAGTTTTGGGGCGTACAAAAAATCAAAATTATAAGCCGAATTCAGACGCGCCTCGCCCTCCGTGAAGGCCTTCATCTCTTCAATCGGATTTGGGCCCCCAACTTCAGCAACTGTGAACGTGCCGGGATACTGATCGAGCATCGCCCGAAATTTCTCAATGAAGTCCACAATCTCCGGCTGAGACATATTGTATTTGTGGATCTGCATATCGAACGGGCGCGTCGCCTCATGCGCCGATACACCAGACGATGGATTGTCGCGGAGCTGACGGTCATGCATCGAAAAGTTCAACGCATCGAGTCTGAAGCCATCAACCCCTCGATCGAGCCAAAAGCGCCCGGCCTCGATGAGCGCCGCCTGCACCTCCGGATTCTAGACATTCAGATCCGGCTGCTCCTTGAGAAAATTGTGGAAGTAGTACTGGCCACGCCGGGCATCCCATTCCCAACTCGGCCCGCCAAAGACCGACTGCCAGTTGTTAGGCGGCGAGCCGTCCGATTTGGGATCCGCCCAAACATACCAGTCAGCGCGCGGATTATCCCGGCTACTGCGGCTTTCAATGAACCAGTCATGATGATCCGAGGTGTGAGAATAAACCTGATCAATGATCACTTTGAGCCCAAGGGCATGGGCCTTTTCAACAACGGCATCAAAATCCTCGAGCGTACCGAATATCGGGTCGACGCCGCAAAAATCAGCAACGTCATACCCATAGTCCGCCATAGGTGAGGTGAAAAAAGGTGAGATCCAAATCCCGTCGACGCCAAGCGACGCGATATGGTCCAGACCCGCCAGAACCCCCTTCAGATCGCCGATCCCATCGCCGTTGCTGTCCCGAAAGCTGCGCGGATAGATCTGATAGATCACCGCACCCTTCCACCAAGGCAGCTCATCTGCGGGTGATTGCACCAAAGATCCTTCTGCGCCTACTGCATCGACCATTTAATCGCTCCCAATCTGCGCTTTGCAGACCACAACATCCAATGCAGGCACACTCATCGCATAGCTTCCCGGGGCGGTTACCTGGTCCGCGCACGCTCCAAGTAGAGCAGAGAATTGATCCGCACGACCATCAACCGCCACGTTGATCTCGCGGGCCTCTTCTTCTGCATTGATTGCGACCACGATTTCCGTACCTGCCTCATAATCGATCCGAGAGAAGGCGAACACGCTGTCTTCACGATGCGCCAGGCGCGTCAGCTGCACACCACGTCGCAAGGCAGACTCCTTGGTGCGAATGTCTGCGAATGACCTAATCGCGAGATAAAGTGGATGCTCTGTGTCAAAATTATTCTCGGCCGTGGTTGCGTCGGTCGCGATCAGATCATTGTCATTATAGAGTTCGGTCTGGCTCGGGAACATATTCTCGCGCGCCAGTCGATCTCCACCATCCGATACAAAGCCCTGCTCATCGCCATAATAGACGGTCGGCACGCCGCGTCCGAAGAACATCAAAGCATTGGCAAGACGAACACGCGCAAACATTTCCTCATCGGTCATCTCAGGATCCTGCTCACGCAAAAACCCAGCGAACCGCCCCATATCGTGATTGCCGAGAAAGGTCGGCAATTGGAGCGCGGTCTCGAACCCATTCTTGTAGACGACGTCTGCCCGATACAGCTCTTCCATAAACAGACCGGGCTTGCCGTCCACGATCAGTCCGCGGGCGCTCGACTGGAATGCGAAGTCCAGCACGGTTGGTAGTCCCGCATTCGTCGTGAACCGGGCCAAATCCTGCGGCTTTTGACCATCCACATATACCTCTCCGAACATATGGAAATGATCGATCCCGAGCCCGGACGCGTGATCAAGAATCGCCGGCGCAAAGGCTTGCCAGAACTCATCACGAACGTGCTTGGCCGTATCAATCCGGAAGCCATCGACATTATATTTAGTGACCCAGTCCTTATAGATCTCGATCATTCCCTCGACCACACGCGGATGCGCCGTATTGAGATCGTCGAGCCCGGCAAAGTCGCCATAAAGCGAGTCTTCGTCGATAAAGTCGGTGTCTCCGCGATTGTGATAATAGATCGGGTCATTCAGCCATTCCGGCACTTTCACGCCTTCAAACTGTTCCGGCACGAAGGGCGTGTACGCCCAGGTTGGATCCGTCAGATTCGCAAAGTTTTCTTCCGTCTGGTGCACGCCATCATCGCCGAGGAATCCCTCATTGATTGGCGCACCATCTCCCGCGCGCCGGGTCCATGGATAGTCCCCGATATAACGATACTCACAGCGGAATATCGGACCGCCCGTCACTTCGGGGTCGTGGCATTCGCGGTAGGCGATAATGTCTGCCGTATGGTTTGTGATGATGTCCATATAGACCTTCATCCCGCGTGCATGGGCGGCATCTACGAAAGTCTTGAAGTCTTCGCGCGTTCCGATGTGCGGGTCGACATTGGTAAAGTCAGTGATCCAATATCCGTGATACCCGGACGATTCCTGACCGCCAGGACCCTGGACTGGATTATTCTCGAAGATTGGCGTGAGCCAAATCGCCGTCATACCGAGCCCCTGGATGTAATCCAGGCGTTGCGTCAGCCCCTTCAAATCACCGCCATGGTAGAAGCCAAAATCTGTCGGATCAAAACCGTCCTTCAGACGCCCACCTTCGATCCCGCCCCGATCATTCGCTGGATCTCCATTTTCAAACCGGTCCGGTAAGACGAAATATATGATTTCATCTTCGATTCTGCGGTCGGAGACAGACGAGAGTTCTGGCACGGCCTCGGCGGTGACTGGCGCACTGTCTTCTTCACTGATCGCGCCAGCGCAGGCGGTCAAAAGACTGGCAGCCAAAAGGCTGGCCACGCTCGATCCGAGCTTGAGTTTCCGGCGCATCATGTCTTCCTCCTGAACCATTATCCTTATGGCTTAGGCACTTACTTTTCATCATTTTGCATTTATGACAAGCTGATTATTCGCCCATCAACAGCACATGGCGCGATATTTTTTAGCGATTTAAAATCAACAATTGCAATTTTTTGCAAAACTTGCGTAAATCTCCCATACAAGCCGAGGAACACACGATGCGACACAGGATTTTCGCGCTTTTCGCCACCAGCATGCTACTGATAAGCGCCTGCGCCATATCGCAATCGAACTCGTCGCTCCAACCGGCTGAGATGGTTGAGCTGACAGCCCACCCATCGAAACACGTCAAACCTCGCAATATATCGATCTGGCTCCCACCCGAATACTCGGCGACACCGCCCACACCCTACCCCGTCATCTATGCGCATGACGGACAAAACCTGTTTGAACCCGGCCGCTCTTATGGCGGGGTTGAATGGCAGCTCGATGAGACCGCGAACCGGCTGATGAGCGACGGCACCCTCCGCCCGGCCATCATTGTCGGGATCTGGAACACGAGCGACCGCTGGCAGGAATATGCCCCCCAAAAAGTCATCGAAAGCCTTACCGGCGACACCGCCTCAGAATGGCTCGGCCCGACCCTTCCCGAGCTGAAAGCCGACGCCTATCTCAGGTTTATCACCGAGGAACTCAAACCCTATATTGACGAAACCTACGCGACCGCATCCGGATCCAGCGACACGTTCATTATGGGCTCAAGCATGGGGGGCCTGATATCGCTTTATGCGATGTCGGAATATCCGGACACTTTCAGCAAAGCCGCCGCGGTTTCGATCCACTGGCCCCTCACAGAACCCGAAGGCGCTTTGGCGCAGCAAGCAGACGCAGCCCAGCAAGCCTATCTCGCAAACGGCGGCCTCGATCGCGACAAACATAAAATCTGGTTCGATCACGGCACAGAGACCCTCGACGCCGCCTACCCCCCTCACGCTCAAGCCATGGAAGCCTGGTTTCGCGAACAGGGATGGGCGGAAGACCAGGCTGTGTTCCGCGCCTATCCCGGCACAGATCACAGCGAAGGCGCCTGGGCTGCGCGCGGCGACGAAATTCTAACCTTCCTGCTCAGCCAGGACTAATCGAGCGGCGTATTCGCTGCGGCGTCGCCATACCGCGCCTCGACGGGATCATATCGATCCCAGACCCGCCGATCGGCAAACGAGCGAAGCAGCTTGATATACTCTGCATGCGTCCATGCCAGAGGCGTTGCTGAGTTGGTGCCCTCACCATCGGTATAGCCAAACGGGTTCGGACCAACGCCATCCCAGACCTGTTCAGGCAAGCTCAAACCTTCATTGGCAAAGGCCTCCATGCTGGCGATGAGCTGACGGATACCCGTCTCCACCACCACCAGCTCGGGATGGCGCGGGCCGAACCGACTGTCCAACTCCTTTAAGCGCGAAATTTCATAGTGCGCCCGCTCACCCGAAAAGAACGGCCATACACGCCCTCTCTGACCGGGCGTGTTGCCCCCATCGATCTCGTGATAATTGGTGCCGCGCTCACCATCCTCGCCATAGCCATCATTGCCATACCGACGCCAGCCGATGCGATCATCGCCAAATTCATAGCGCACGCGAAGATTGTCCTCGTGCGCCCCGTCCAGCTCTTCGACAGACTCCAAGATACTCGGCGCATTCCAGGCGCGCACGCCATATCG
>JAYZAM010000131.1:0-9025 GCA_036339715.1 Pseudomonadota bacterium
ATTGGCAACAACCCACAGGTTTGTACCGACATTGATGGCGACCGCGTCTTCTCTGAAGTCCTCGGCGCAGGTGGCGCTCCCGTCTTTAACGGAGACGATTTGGTGTGTTTCTCCCAGGGTGGCGGTAGCACAACGTTGGAACCTTATCTGGCGACATCCTTTGATGCCTCTTTCGAGAAGTATTTTGATGCGACCACAGCGATTTCTTTCGCGGTGTTCCACAAAGATCTCGAAGATTGGATTGTCGATGTGACGACGCGCGGCGTCGATCTCACAGAGTCGCTCCGGCTTGCCGGCGTCGATGGTACGCTTGCCGCTAACCCAGAATTTGCGATCGGTAGCGTGAGCGGACCGCAGAACTTTGCGGAAGGCACGATTACCGGTTTTGAGGCGACTGTTCGTCTTGGACTGGACCGGTTCCTGCCTGAGCGTTTCGAAGGTTTTGGTTTCAACGCCAGCTACACCTATTCAGACAATGAGTTGACCAATGATATCGGATCTACAGATATCCCAGGTTACTCAGACACGGTTTGGTCAGGTGATCTGTACTATGAAAACCATGGCTGGCGCGGACGCATCAGTGCCCGTCATCGTTCTGAGTTCCTGTCGGAAGTGCAAAACTTCGATGGCAGCCTGAGTGGGGCGCAAGCACAAGACGAAACCATCGTCGATCTGCAAATCGGGTATGAGTGGGAAGAAGGTCCGCTTGAAGGTCTCGGAGTTAACTTTGAAGTCTTCAATCTTACCAACGAACCATTCGTAACTGAGAATGTTACCACAGATCCAAGTGTTGTATTCCCAAGCCGTTACGAAGAGTACGGCACGACTTACAACATCACGGTGTCTAAGAAATTCTAACTTTTACTGAGAGTTAGATGCCTCCCGGAAAGGGCCTGCTTTCGAGCGGGCCCTTTCTTACTTGCAGTTGTAAGCACTGGGCCTGCGGTCAAGAGCGGGCTAGGAGTATCGGATGCAAAACCAACAGATCGAAAACATTGTCATTGTCGGAGGCGGAACCGCGGGATGGATCGCGGCGGCTGCAATGTCCCGACTTTTGGGGCCCCGGATCAAGATCAAGCTGATCGAGTCTGATGCTATCGGAACGGTCGGTGTTGGCGAAGCGACGATCCCACAAATCCGTCGTCTAAACGGCGTCTTGGGGCTCGATGAAAACGAATTTGTTCGCGAAACCCATGGCACCTTCAAACTCGGCATTGAGTTCAATAATTGGGGACATGTCGGCGAGAGTTATCTGCACACGTTCGGCGATGCTGGGATCAATCTGGCGAGCCTTCATTTCCATCAATACTGGCTGCGCAGCCGGGCTGAAGGACAGAGCTCTGGCCTGTGGGATTATTCACTGCATCACAAAGCCGCTTACGCCCACAAATTTGGCCGGCTCGATCGGGTCGGCAATACGTCCATGACCGGCCTGGCTTATGCGTTTCATTTCGATGCGGGGCTCTATGCGCGCTACTTGCGCAAGCATGCCGAAGCGAACGGCGTCACCCGAATTGAAGGCAAGGTCGTGGATGTGGCATTGGTCGCTGAAACAGGATTTATTGAATCCGTTTCGCTTGAGCGCGGCGAGACGATCACCGGCGATCTGTTTGTCGATTGCTCCGGTTTCAGAGGCCTACTGATCGGTCAGACGCTCGGGGTGGATTATCAGGATTGGTCGCAATGGTTGCCCTGTAGCGGAGCGGTGGCGGTCGGCTGTGCGCGAACGGAGCCACTTTTGCCGTACACGAAGGCAACCGCCCATGATGCTGGTTGGCAATGGCGTATCCCACTCCAGCACCGCACGGGCACTGGGCATGTTTTCTGTGACGCGTTCACGACCGAGGAGAAGGCAACAGAAACCTTGCTTGCCAATCTGGATGGTGCGCTCTTGGGCGAGCCCAAGCGCTTGAAATTCACCACCGGACGACGTGAGAAGTTCTGGCACAAGAACTGTGTATCGCTTGGTCTGGCGAGCGGCTTTCTCGAGCCCCTGGAATCGACCTCGATCCATCTCATTCAATCGAATGTGTCCAAGCTGATCGAACTGTTTCCGGACCGCAGTTTCGATCCCTCAAACGAGATCGAGTACAATCGCCAGGTCAGCCACGAGTATGAGTTAATCCGAGACTTCCTGATCCTGCATTATCATCGCACAGATCGCGAAGATTCCGAGTTCTGGCGGTATTGCAAGAACATGCAGGTGCCTGACAGCCTGAACGAGAAAATGAACCTGTTTTCCGGCAATGGCCTGCTTTACAAGGACCCGGAGGATCTGTTCCGGGAATCGAGCTGGGTGCAGGTCATGATCGGGCAGGGACTGATGCCGAAGAGCTATCACGCCATGGCCAACCGCATTTCATCCGAGCAGTTAAACGGCTTTCTGAGCGATGTTCAAAAACTGATTGAGCGCGCCACAGCCGATTTGCCGAGCCATCAGGACTTCATCGAGCGTCACTGCAAAGCGGACTTACAATAGCGCTCAATAAAAGCCTCGTGCGTCGGCATGGCTGAAACGGCTTCGGACATGGCTGAGCGGATTTGCTGCATGCGCTGTCGAACCGGAACATTGGTCCTGTGCATCGCCATTGCTGGCGCGCGTTCTGGAACGAGGTCCTGACCAAGATAGACCGCGATCCAGCTCGGATTATGGAACAGTTCGCGTTCGTCCGAGATGACCATGCCGTGCGTTTTGAAGTGCTCGATTTTATAGGCCAACCGGTCTGGGATCGACATGTTTTTGCAATACCGCCAGAATTCTGAGTCGTCGCGTTGCGTGGCGGTATAATGCAAGATCAGGAAGTCTCGGATTCGCTCATATTCTGCGATGGTGAGCGCGTTATATTCATCTGCCAGGAGCGGTGACATATTTCTATCAGGGAACAGCGCGAGAAGCCGCATGATCCCATATTGAATGAGGTGCAAGCTGGTCGATTCCAGGGGTTCCATGAAGCCTGCGGAGAGACCAATTGCGACACAATTCTTGTTCCAGAACTGGTTGCGCCGCCCGGTGACGAAGCGCAGGTGTTTCGGATCAGCGGTCGGATTGCCATCAAGCGAGCCGAGAAGTGTCGCTTCAGCTGTCTCGGCATCTAGATATTCGCTGCAATACACATAGCCGTTGCCGGTGCGGTGCTGAAGCGGGATCCGCCATTGCCAGCCGGCCTCTTTGGCTGTGGACTTTGTGTAGGGCAGGATGTCCGAGGTTTTCTCGCACGGCGCCGCGACGGCGCGATTGCAGGGCAACCAATGTGACCAATCCTGATAACCCGTCTCTAGGGTTTGCTCGATCAGCAGGCCGAAAAAGCCTGAGCAATCGACAAAAAGATCGCCTGATATGGTCTGGCCATCTTCCATTTGTACCGACGTAATGAATCCGGTTTCTGGCGCCTGTGCGGCGTCGACAACGCGTCCCTCAAGACGGGTCACACCGCGCGCTTCGGCGTATTTTCTAAGATACGCGGCATAGAGGGTCGCGTCGAAATGATAGGCATAATCGAAGCGCGACTGTACATTCCGGCGGTCTGTGGATGGGTGGACGAATTTCCCGGCTTTTGAGGCCGCCCAACCCATCGAAAATTCGTCGATCGGCGTCGAGTCTCCGGCGAGGTGTTCCCGCATCCAGTATTGATAGAACGGCACGCTGTCGAACTCGACGCCATAATGGCCGAACGGATGGAAATAGGCGTGTCCTTTGCGTGACCAGTCTATGAACTCAATGCCGAGCTTGAACGAGCCATTGGTCTCCCGGACAAAGGTCGCTTCATCAATTCCGAGCCGTTGATTAAAATACCGGATCGGCGGGATCGTCGCTTCACCCACGCCAACCGTACCGATCGCTTCGGATTCAATCAGCGTGATACTGCAATTCTGGCCAAGATCATTCGCCAAGGCTGCCGCCGTCATCCATCCTGCGGAGCCGCCGCCAACAATCACAATTTTCTGGATTGGATCATTCGACATAAGGATATATTCGCCTTTAGGTTTTTCAATTTTTCGCAGTAATTTCCTATTCAATGTGCTAGCAGTTTTTTAGCATCTCGTAAGCAGATATTGTTCAGTTTCACGCGATTGTTTTTGTTGGGAAATCAGCATGGAAGAATTTGGAAATAGCCTCACGAGCGCTTCCGAGAAAACAATCGGAAATGAGCGTACAAAAATCGTGGAAATTGCTGAGTTTTTCACAGACCCAGAGGCCGTATGCGCGGCATCGCAAACCAAGCAATTTGCGCAGATCAATCCGCACTATCCGGGGATCCGGGCTGAGGTTGAGCCGGGCCTTCTCGATGTTCTGTGCGCAAGCGTCTCGGAGATGGCGAGCCAGCACCTTGGGCAGGCAAAATATACCTGGCAGGGACAGGCCTGGTATTCGATCGTGACGCAGCCCGCGCAATCGCTCACGCCGATACAAAGATTGCCGCACTTTGATGGCTTCGATGAAGCGCAACTTGCCGTGATGATTTACCTTGGCCAAACGCCACATGGTGGGACCGCGTTCTACCGGCAACGCTCCACCGGGTTCGAGCGGGTCACACAGGCGCGCTACCCTGAATACAAAACGCATCTTGAGGCGGGTGTCCGTCAGACGGGTCTACCGCCCGCCGCGTATATCTCGGATGGAGCGCCCCTGTTTGAGAAGGTCTACGAGAGCGACGGGGTTTTCAACAGTCTGATCCTCTATCCGGGAACCAGTTTGCATAGCGGGGTTATTCGAAATGATCGTCCGCTCTCTGCAGATCCTGGCCTCGGGCGGTTGACGATCAATGGCTTTTTCCGGCCAGCCTAAACTTCAGCATGTGTGAAAACCATTTGTCCGGCCGCGATCTCTGCTGGAATCCTGGCGCTGAGCTTGATCCCGTCAGAGGCAAAGCGCTTTTCGAACCCGAGATTAGGAAACATGTCCATCATCTGAAAGCCAAATCCGGTGCGTTCCGGAGGCTTCAGACCCTCTAGGCCAAATTCGTTCCAGGTGACCATCAATTGCTTTCCATCAAACTGCCAGCTGACTTCGAGGCGCCCGTCTGGAACGGTCAAGAATCCATATTTGGAGGCATTGGTGACGAGCTCGTGAAAGATCATCGAAGCATCTTTCGTGGACTTTACGCTAAGGTTGAACTTCGGTCCGTCGAGTTTTATCCGCTCTGATTCATGCGCGAGATACGGCTCCAGTTCTGATTTCAAAACATCGTCTAAGTCCAAGCCTTTCCAATCTGCGTTAGAGAGCGCTGAAAAGCTTCGACTCATTGACATGAGACGTCCCGAAAAACCCTGCAAGAATTCGTCAATCGAGGCGGAGGTCTGGCCGGTATGTTCGGCCACTGATTGCACGACCGCCATAGTGTTGCGAACCCGGTGTGCCAGTTCAGCGGAAACGAGATCACGTTCCAGCCGAAGCGCTTCGCGTTCCGTAACATCTTCGCAAAACTGCACCATCCCGATGATCTCACCGCTTTTCGAATAGAGGGGTTGGTTCTCGATGTCCCATAGTCGGTCTTCGATCCGCCCGCTTGGCAATTGCAATTGATAGGGGGCATTCTGCATGCGTGTGATCCGGCCCGACAGGGCTTGCTGAAATGTCTCCAGAACAGGTGCGATGCGCTCTTCGGTATCGGGGAAGACAGAGAATATGTAATTGCCAATCAGCTGCTCACGCGTCCGACGTACCGCCCGGCAATAGGCCTGATTTGCATTCTTGAAGACGAGATCAAGATCCAGCGTCATCGATGCTTGTGGCATCAAATCATAATTCTGTCTGAAATCCGTCTGAGACATGAAAACCGGGCTACGCTGACTCTTTCTACTGTCAAAGTCTCTCCGTGATGAGATTTAAATTTGGCCGGGCGGATCCGGATTAATCAATGTTCGCGAAAGACTTTGGTTTCGGCCTTGTAGTTCATTGCGGGCCACATACCTGTTTGCAGGAGCGGCCATGAGGCGCTCCCAAATGGCGTTCATCAGAAAATCAGGAGTTCGATCCGTGCCAACAGTTCCTGCCGATGTGAATTACACGTTCAATGATGCCGAGCTCGAGGCGCTCAAAGAGTATGGCACGATTGTATCGCATGAGGCGGATGAGTTGCTTGCCGATGAAGGCACCACGCGGCAGGACTTTCTCGTCACGCTGTCGGGCGAAACGCATATCTTTGCGGAAACGCCGGAGGGACCGAAACGGCTGGGATGGATGGAACCTGGTCAGTTCACCGGCGACATTTCGGTAATCACGGGGGCCGCATCTTTGGTCCGGGTGGTGATGGGCAAACCGGGCGATCTACTGCACATTTCCTATGAGCAACTTCAGACGCTTCTCGTCGCCAACTCGGCGCTGTCAGATATTATCGTGAAGACGCTGACAGCCCGGCGCGCATTCGCGCACAATGCGGATCATGGTTCGGTCATCGTTATTGGCGCACCGCAGGATCGACTGGTCTTTACGGCGCGCGACCTGCTCTCCAAGTTTGGGATTCCGCACCGCTGGTTGTCGCCGGAAACCGACCCGCTGGCCGAAAGTCTGTTGAAAGCGAAAGGGATAGACCCGGCCGATCTGCCGGTTGTGTTCCGGGGTGGATCAGAAGTGCTCATCCGCCCAACGGCCACTGAGATCTCGCATGCGTTCGGATTCGATCTGCTTCAGGATGGCGCGAGCGCCGATGTGATCGTCGTTGGGGCAGGGCCGGCCGGGCTTGCCGCGAGCGTCTATGCGGCGTCTGAGGGGCTCAGTGTCATCGCTATTGATTCTGGTAATCCCGGCGGACAGGCCGGAACGTCTTCCAAAATTGAGAATTATCTTGGCTTCCCCACGGGAGTCTCCGGGCAAGAATTGACCGAGCGCGCGGTCATACAAGCCCTGAAGTTCGGGGTCAGCCTGACGGCCCCGGTCAAAGCCGCTTCATTAGAGTCCAGGGATAATCGGTTCTGCATTGGTTTGGATGATGGTCGCGCGATCACGTCCAAAGCCGTCGTCATCGCCACGGGTGCACAATATCAAAGGCTTCCGCTTGAGAACATCGAGCGCTTCGAGGGACGCGGTGTTTATTATGGCGCGACGCCGATGGAAGCTCAGTTATGTGGTGGCTCGGAAGTTGTCGTGGTTGGCGCGGGCAACTCCGCCGGGCAGGGCGCCGTCTTTCTGAGCGGCTCCGCCAAGAAAGTCCATATCCTGTATCGCCGCGCCGACATTCGCGAAACAATGTCCGAATACCTAGTGAAACGTCTGGAAGAGACATCGAACATCTATCTTCATCCGGAAACCGAGATCAGCGCACTGCATGGTATCGAGGGTGCGGATGAGTTGGATGACCGGCTGCTTTCGATCACCCATAAGCATCGGACCAGCGGCGCGATTGGGACGTGTGAGGCGCCGTTCGTGTTTCTGTTTGTCGGTGCAAAACCTTTTACAGGCTGGCTGCCCGCTGACATGACCTGCGATAAGACCGGGTTCGTGAAAACGGGCTCGGATCTCGCCAATCTTGATCTGGTCAAGGCGGGTTGGTCATTGGAGCGCATGCCGTCTGAGTATGAAACCAGCTGGCCTCGCGTTTACGCCGTGGGCGATGTGCGGGCCGGATCCGTGAAGCGCGTCGCGTCCGCAGTCGGGCAGGGATCAGTCGTCGTCAGTCATATTCATGGGGCAATTGCCGAGCTTTCAGACTCGTAGTCGCAAAGGCATTTTGGCGTTCTTCGATCGGCCGTTAGCACGAGGCCATCGGTGTCTGCCGAGTGCACGATATTTGTGCAAATACCCGTATTTTAACGAAATTTTATTCATAAATTCCACCGAAAATTAGTGTTGCGAACCGGGGGGGGACTGATCTGACGAAAAGATCCGTATGGCCCACTAAAGTCGGATTGGAACTCGCCCTTAAGGTCTGCTAAAATAGAAAGTCCGGAACAAACGCGCAGAGGTCGTAGAATGAAACATCACCTTATGATTGCGCTCGGGCTCCTGATGGCCGCAGTTTTTTCTTATCGACTCGCGAACGCACTGCTTGCGCCCGGGTTCGGCGGGTCTGAACTGTACCTATTTGGCGGCGTGGTGATTGCAGCCCTGCTCATCTTCTTTGGCCTGAAAGAGCGGCGCCATGCGCGCGAGCAGGCACCGGATCAAAAGGGTTAGACCAAAGTCGGTCTCAACAATTGCCCCGCACTGGGCCACTCTGATACTGCGGTAAACCTACCGTCCAAGATAATCAGGGAGGACCCAATCGTGTCCAACAGCAAACAAACAGATGCGAAAGGCTATTGGGCGGCCACGATCCGCCTGACCCTTAGCTTGCTCGCCATCTGGTTTGTCGTCTCCTATGGAGCCGGCATCCTTTTTCGAGATTTCCTAGATCAGTTTGCCATTGGCGGCGCACCGCTCGGCTTTTGGTTTGCCCAGCAAGGCTCCATTTATGTCTTTGTCGGCCTGATCTTCTATTACTGTTTCGCGATGTCGCGACTTGAACGCAAGTACGGCGTGGAGGGTTAGACCGATGGATTGGACCCTTTTCTTCGTCATTACGACATTTGCGCTCTATATCGGGATCGCGATTTGGGCGCGCGCAGGCTCCACAGACGATTTCTACGTCGCGGGCCATGATGTTCACCCCACTGTTAATGGCATGGCGACCGCAGCTGACTGGATGTCGGCGGCATCCTTCTTGTCTATGGCCGGACTGATCGCATTTCTCGGTTATGGCGGCTCTGTTTACCTGATGGGTTGGACGGGCGGTTATGTATTGCTTGCGGTTCTGCTCGCGCCCTTCTTGCGCGAGTTTGGCAAGTTCACCGTGCCGGATTTTGTCGGCGACCGTTACTATTCTGACATTGCCCGGATCATTGCGGTGATCTGTGCACTGTTCGTCTCGTTCACCTATATTGCCGGACAGATGAAAGGCGTTGGCGTTGCCTTCTCAGGCTTCCTGGGCGTCGACTTCAATGTTGGTATCATCATCGGCATGGTGATCGTATTCTTCTACGCTGTGCTCGGCGGCATGAAGGGCGTGACCTATACGCAAGTGGCGCAATATTGCGTCCTGATCTTTGC
>JAYZAM010000132.1:0-12250 GCA_036339715.1 Pseudomonadota bacterium
GGTCGCCGGTGTGCAGGACATCTGCTTCTTCAAAATAGATAAACGTATCGCCATCCGTATGCGCGGTCGGCGCGTGAATCAAACGCACGGTTTGACCGTTCAGATAAAGCGTCATCTCGTCTGTGAATGTAATCACCGGCCAAGCCTCCGGCGGAGAAGCGGGCGTGGTTGCTTCCTGACCGAAGAAATCTCGCGTGACATCGACCGTAACGCGATCGCGCACACCCTGATGCGCGATGATCGTCGTGCCGGTTTCGCCAATAATGGCGTTTCCGCCCGTATGATCGCCATGCCAGTGTGTATTGACCAGATAACGTGGCTTCTCTCCGGCAATTTCGTTGACGGCGTTGAGAATGCCTGGGGCCATATCCGCGTATTGGCTATCAATGACAAACGCGCCGTCTTCACCGGCGAGCACGCCAATATTGCCGCCGCGCCCCTGTAACATGTAGAGCCCGTCGCCGAGATCAGTCGTGGTGATCGAGACGGGTTGGGATTGTTGTGAAAGTGGAATGTGAGGCCCATGCGCCAGGGCGGCGGGGGTGAATAGCAAGCTGAGCGCCAGCGCGCTCGATATCGTTTTCATGGTTCATTCTCCCGTTGAACATGGGAGATATATGGCCGGCGTCAGCCTTGACCAATCACGATCCGTTTATGCAGCTGAGACTTCCATGGATTCTGGGCACAACACGGATTGAATGTCGTCCAGATCTTGCGCTTTTCGCAGTGCATCGCGGAATTCTGCATGCCGAAAGGCGCGACTGACCTGAGCCAGGGCGCGCAAATGATCCGCGCCCGCTGCGTTGGGGGCCAGCAACATGAAAATCAAGTCGCAGGCGCGACCATCAATAGAATCAAAGTCTACGCCCTCATGCAGGCGGACAAATGCACCGACTGGGGCGCTGAGGCCGGGAATGCGCGCATGCGGGATGGCCACGCCTTCGCCGACGCTCGTGGATCCAAGGTTTTCACGTTCAATGACGGCGTCGAAAATATCGCGGCCATCAATACCGTGTTTGTCGCCGATTGCTTCCGCGAGGACGCCGAGGATTTGCTTGCGCGTCTCGCTGGATTGTGGACCAAGGATGACGCCCTCCCGAAGGAGGCTAGAAAGATCGTTTGCCATTTGCTCTGACCTACCGGTTCAGTCGGCGGAGGAGTGTCCGGCCGGATCGACCCAGCCAATGTTCCCGTCCGATCGACGATATACCATGTTGAGGCCGCTGTGTTTCACATTTCGAAACAAAACGGCAGGGGTTTCTGACAGCTCCAACTGCATTACTGCTTCTGACACTGACATCGTTTTCACATCTGATGCCGACTCTGCGACAATCAGAGGCGCGTCCCCTTTATCTTCAAGCGTATCCTCGTCTGAACCCTTGATAATAAACGCATTTGCCGGTTCGCTAGGCAGGGGCGAGCGTTTATGGTGGTCTTTTAGACGGCGATGATAGCGGCGAACGCGCTTTTCCATCTTCTCCAGAGAGTCTTCAAGCGACGCATAAGGATCACTTGCGGATCCGGAAGATTGCAAAACAATGCCTGATGGAAGGTGAACGTTACAATCGGTGAGCACTTCATGCCCACGTTTTTCAACAGTGACATTGGCATCGAAACTTCGGTCAAAATACTTTGTAACAGCTGCTTCGAGGCCATCGGAAATACGCTCTCTAAGGGCGTCTCCAACATCTAAATGTCGTCCTGCGATTTGTATCGTCACAGATCACTCCGTCTGTTAGGTGCTCAGTATAGCGAGCATTTTCGACAAGGCGAGCCCCCTTGCCAATATTTTGGTCATAATTGCCTAGCATGCAAGCTTCAGGCCGATGACCAATTGGTAAGGCGAATGTCGCGCCTAGTCGCGCAATAGCTCGTTGATACCAGTCTTGGAGCGGGTCCGCTCATCTACCGTTTTAATGATGATCGCGGCCGCGAGGGCTGGTCCGCCATTGCTGCCAGGTAAGCTACCTGGGACAACAACCGAATAAGGCGGGACTTCACCATATCGAATTTCCCCGGTCTGTCGGTCAACGATCTTGGTCGATTGAGAGAGGAAAACCCCCATTGCCAGAACGGAACCCTCGCGCACGATGACGCCTTCAGCCACTTCGGCGCGCGCACCGATGAAGCAATTGTCTTCAATTATGACCGGACTGGCCTGAAGCGGCTCAAGCACGCCGCCAATCCCAGCACCGCCGGAAATGTGAACGTTCTTGCCAATCTGGGCGCAAGAGCCGACTGTCGCCCATGTGTCGACCATTGTTCCGCTGTCGACATAGGCGCCGATATTCACGAAGGACGGCATCAGAACCGCCCCTTTCGCAATATATGAGCCGCGGCGGACCGTCGCCGGCGGTACCGCCCGGAAACCAGCCGCTTCAAATTCACTTGCACCCCAGCCTTCGAACTTGCTGGGGACCTTGTCCCACCAGGTGCCGCGATAGCCTGGGCCACCGTCCATCAATTTATTGTCGTTCAGTCGGAACGAGAGCAGAACGGCTTTCTTGAGCCACTCATTGACTTGCCACTTTCCATCACTGGTCGGTTCGGCCACACGCACTTCTCCGCTATCGAGCAGAGACAGGGAAGCGTCGACGGCTTCGCGGATTTCACCTTGCGTTTCGGTATTCAGCTCTGCGCGGTCTTCCCAGGCAGCATTAATCAAAGCGGCTAAGCGATCAGGCATATTATGACTCGTCTTTCTGAGCGTTTATTGGACGATGGAGCGCACGAACTGCGTTAGGTCGCGCGTCACATAGTCGATATGTGGGGGAAGGTCATCCCCAATTCCAGCAGGACGTGCTGACGCAGGCTCATGGCTCCAATCCTTATCCGATTGAACCAGCACTGTCGCAAAGCCCATTTGCTTAGCCGGTGCGAGGTTTCTTGCCAGATCTTCAAAGAACACGGCCTGGTGGGGATCGATCTGAAACTGACTTAGAAAGAGCTCATAGGACGTCAGATTAGGCTTTGGCTTGAACGCGCTATCCTCAATTGCGAATTGGCCATCGAAGACATGATCCAGGCCCATATAAGCGGTCACGCGCTGGGCGTGTCCGCGCGATCCATTCGTATAAACGAATTTCTGCCCTGGAAGACGTTCGATCGCTTCGGCAAGATCAAGCGTGCGGGGTAAGGGCGACAGATCAATCTCATGGACGTGCGCGAGAAATTCATCGGGTTCCATGCCGTGCATGGACATCAAACCGTTCAGGGTGGTGCCATGTTCTGCATAGTATCGCTTTTGCGTGGCGCGCGCTTCCTCGCGCGGCAGGCGCAGAAAGCGCGCAACGAAATCCGTCATGCGTTGGTCAATTTCCGCAAATAGATCGCACTCGGCCGGATAAAGCGTGTTGTCGAGGTCAAACACCCATGCTTGCTTTTCCAGTAGAGAATTACCTGAGCGCTCTGTGTCAGCTGGCATCTACAGGGTCTCCGAAATCACGCTCGAAGAATTCGAAGACCAGACGGCGATTAACAGGTGCCGGGGTCGCGACAAACCGGCCTGTCCGATAGGCCGCTTCTTCGCAAGCCTCGCGGCCCGTAATTGCAAACTTTGCTTTGGACACGCAAAACTCATCGCTGCCACGGGTCAGGGTGCGTATTTCACCGTCTCCGGTTTCCATTTCGGCATAGGCAAAAAGCCCCGCCTGCAAGAGTGGCTCATCAATCACCCGCGCACAGCCGCCGGCTTCCAGCAACCACCAACCGCGGCTTTCCCAGCCTTCGCCGCGCCGCCGCGCCATGGCACTCCAAATTCTTTTATCCGTACGGTTGCAGAAGGTCAGACCAACATTTCGCGCGCGCTCGATTGCGGTTTGCTCCAGAATGTCCATCAAATCCGCATCTGATGTTTCAGCACTTAGCTCTTTCGATTTCAGAAAATCACCGATCGCGGCGCGGGTCTTGCGACCAAGATACCCGTCAATGCGTCCGGAATAGACCCCGGCATTGTCGAGCAGTCGCTGAACGCCAGCGGCGCTGGCTTGTTCAAGGTTTCGTTTTTCCGTTTCCGTGAAACTCGTACGCCAGCGATCGGCTTTTTCGATCAGAACAGGCCGAAATTCACGTTCCTCAAGCCCCATGATGCCGCAGTTCGGAATGTCTTCCACCGCGAAGCTGCCGGTTGGGTCGACGCAGAGCCGGCTTTTGCCAGCCCAGATTTTTCGCCCGCCACGATGCGCGGTCGAGGACCGACCGTATAAATAATGAATACCGGGTCGGAGTGCACCCTCGATGACCCGTTCACAGGCCCCCGGACGCAAACGTGTCCAGCCTTCGACAATAATGCCCTGGCCTTCATAACGACCCGTCGCAGCTTCGATTATATAGCTGGTCTCATTACAGACTTCCCAGCCATCGCTATTGCTCTGAGCCGTCGCGGATCCGGCTATCGCCAGGGTAAACACGACTGACGCGAGGATGAGGAATATTCTAGTAAACAATGGTGCCTGCGCCATGTTCTGTAAACAGCTCCATAAGCAGGGCGTGGCGTTCACGCCCATCTAAGATCACTGCCCCTCCAACTCCCATGTTGACGGCTTTTGCGGCGGTTTCAAGTTTTGGAATCATGCCGCCTGTAATTGTGCCGTCTTCCATGAGGTCTTTGACCCGGTCACGTCGGATCTCGCGGATCAGGGTCGCGCTTTTGTCGAGAACACCAGCGACATCTGTGAGCAGGAGAAGCCGCTTCGCCTGAAGGGCTGCAGCGATCGCACCAGCCGCCGTGTCAGCATTGACATTGTAGCGCCGGTCATCCTCTCCGACGCCGACGGGTGCAATAACGGGAATAATGGCTTTTTCACTGTCCATCAGCGCATTGAGAACAGAAATATCCACCTTGTCCGGTTCACCAACATAGCCAAGATCGATTACCTTTTCGAGCTCGCTGGTCTCATCGCGCGTGGTTCGCGTTGCTTTCACAACCCGCATAAGGTCGCCGTCTGATCCGGATAGGCCGACCGCTTTGCCGCCGGCCGCGTTAATGGCGCGCACGATCGATTTATTGATCGGGCCCGACAGGACCATTTCAACCGCTTCCATCGTGGCATCGTCGGTGACGCGCAAACCGTCGCGAAACTCTGACTGGATGCCCAGGCGATCCAGAAGCTTCGCGATTTGCGGGCCGCCGCCATGCACGATGACGGGGTTTGCTCCAAGGTGTTTCAGCAAAACCACATCACGCGCAAAGGCCTCTGATAAGGCTTCGTCGACCATGGCGTGTCCGCCATATTTGATCACAATGGTCCGCCCGGCATAGCGTTGAATATACGGCAATGCCTCAGACAGAGTTTCTGCAGTCAATTGTGCGGGTGGCATCGGCATTTCGGTCATGGCGCCGCCTTAGCCTGTTTCGCCGCGAGAAGGAATGGCCTTTACAGCTGGCGGCTCATGAACACGCTGTGAGGATCTTCAACATAGTCAGCGAAGGGCGGACAGACTTCGAACCCACAGGAGAGATAAAGCGTGCGCGAGGGTTTGAAACCGTCCATGCTTCCGGTTTCGAGGCTGAGGCGTTGATAGCCTCGCAGCCGGGCTTCAGCGATGACATGGTCGAGCAATTTTCGGCCTCACCCAGCGCCCCGCTTGGCTTGCAACGTATGCATGGATTTGATCTCGCCATGCGTGTCCGAGAGCTCTTTCAATCCTCCGCAGCCGACAAGCTCATCTTCGTCCCGCATCTCCCAGACTGTGACGTCCGGTGCGCGCAGGGCCTCCATGGGCAGAAAATGGCAACTGCCGGGAGGCGACAGAGACAACATCAATTCGGCGTGGGTTTCGATGAGCGCTTGAAACTCTGGTGAGTCGAGATTGGCCGCTTGAATTGTGATCGCCATTTAGACCTCCACGAGCTGACCGATCTCCGCGCGCAGCTCAGGAATGCCAAAACCCTTCTCTGACGAGGTGACGCGTACAATTGGGTGAGCCGCCGGGTTCTTTTTCAAAATCGTTTCAACTTTAAGCAAAGTGGCGTCGAGTTCTGATTTTTTGATCTTATCCGCTTTGGTCAGCACGATCTGATAAGTGACAGCCGCCGTGTTGAGCATATCCATCGTCTCGCGATCCGTATCCATCAATCCCCGGCGGCTATCCACCAGCAAAAAGACGCGACGTAGATTGGCGCGGCCTCGCAAATAGCGCTTCGTCAGCTGCACCCATTTGGCCTGCTGGTCCCGTGAGACTTTCGCATAGCCGAAGCCCGGCAAATCAACGAGCCACAGTTTGTCCGGCCCAACGTCAAAATAGTTGAGTTCCCGCGTTTTGCCGGGTTCTGCCGAGGAACGCGCCAGGTTCTTTCGATTGAGTACGGCATTGATCAGCGACGATTTGCCGACATTTGATCGCCCCGCAAAGGCAATCTCGGGTCGATCTCCTGCGGGCAATTGCGCCAGGCTTGCGGCGCCGAGGACAAACTCAACCCGCCCCATGCAAAGCTTGCGGCCCCGCTCAAGCGCCTCTTCAGAAAAGCCAGGCGCTTCGCTCATCTACTCCGCTGGGGTCGAGGACCCCCCTCCAAGTAATCGTTTTATGAGCTTGTCGAGCTCGGTTTCCACCCCGTTTCGGCGCATGATGAAATATTGCTGACAGAGGGACAGAATATTCGACCAGACCCAGTAGAGCACGAGACCTGCAGCAAACCCGCCGAACACGAACATGAAGACGAAGGGCAGGGCCATCATAATGGTTCGTTGGGTCGGATCCGGCGGTGGAGGTGACAGGGCTTGAATACCGGCCATCGTCACACCGTAAAGAATGGGCAGGATGCCAATACCGATCACAAAACCAAGGATCGGAATCGCTTTCACATCTGCAGCGGCCCAAGGGAGCAGTCCGAACAGGTTGCCGATCGCCGTTGGATCCGGCGCAGACAAGTCATTGAGGAACCAAAATTCCGTATGGCGCATCTCGATGGTCACATAGAGCGTCTTATAGAGCGCGATAAAGATCGGAATGGTCAGCAGGATCGGGACACAGCCAGCAAGTGGATTCGCTTTCTCGCGTTGATAAAGCTTCATCACTTCCTGCTGACGGCGCTGTGGATCAGCTTTGAAGCGCTCTGAAATCTCTTTCATTGGCTCGGCCAGCTTTTTCATTTTAGCCATCGACTTGTAGCTCTGATTATACAGCGGCACGAGCGGTAGTTTGACCAGAACCACCAGTCCGAGAATGGCGTAGCCGAAGGATCCTAGAATGCCTTGCAGCCAGTTGAGCACCCAGAAGAGCGGCTTGGTTAGGTAATAGAGAATATTCCCCCAATCGATCGCATCGCCAAAACGCGGTAGCCCGTCTTCTTGGTAAGCATTGACCACGTCATATTCTTTAGCACCGGCAAAAATCCGATTGGCCATAGTTTTGGTCTCACCCGGTGCCAGCTCCATGGCGGTTGCCTGAACCAGAACTTCCAAGTGGTTTTCGAGATTACGGACACGCGCACGGAAGCCGTCGCCCTGTTCGGGGACAAGGGCAGCCATCCAGTACATGTCGGTCAGGCCGAGCCAGCCGCCTTTTTCGGCGACTCGAATACCATCTTCTGATTTCTTGATCCCGCGGCCTTTGAATAGGTTGTTATAATTGCGCCAGGTCAAGGCATTGTCGAAGCTGCCCATCAGGCCCTGATGCGCAAAACCGGTTTTCCGGGAGGATCCCGGGTCCGTTGCGTCGACGAACTCTTTCCAGTCACCATATCGGCGAACCGTGCCGATCGGGATCAAAGACCGTGCTTCACTGCCAAGATTGGTGATCGAGTCGGTGAACGTGAACATGTAGTTCTCATCTACAGAGATTGTGCGCTCAAACCGAAAGCCATCTTTTTCCAATGTCAGCGTGGTCGCGCCATTGTCTCCAAAGGTCGTTTCGCTTGCAGACCAGGCATCGCCATAGCCAGCAATCGCGTTGCGTCCTTCGAACCAGTTCCACCCAGCGGTATAGCCGCTTGGCGCATTGGCCGGACGCAATAGGCGAAGCTCCTCGGTTTTTTCGACGGTTCGGAAATGATCCTTGAGATTCAGATCGTCGATGACCGCGCCAGTCAGATTAATCGAACCATCAACCCGCGTCGCATCAAAGGTGACCCGAGAGGTTTCTGTCAGGGCTTCATCCACGGTCTTGATCACTGGCGCGAGCGGCTCGGCCGTTTCGCCAAGCATAGGCGTTTCGACGCCCCCTTCCGCCTGAGCGGCTTCGCGTGCTTCATTTGCGCGCTGCGCCTGTGGCTCAAGAATGAAGAACTGATAGCCAAAAACGAATACGATCATCAGCGCCCTCGCGATGATAAAGTTACGTTGGTCCTGCGGGTCCATACCGTTTTGTTGATTAGGCAACATAGGCAGTGAGCATCCTAATAAATAAAAAGAGGGGTCAGGTCGGACCTGTCCCCGCCGAAACTTGCTGCGCGTGGCTTATCAGTGCGCTTTCCATATCGTCAAGCAGGCGCTGCCAGCCAATGGTCGCAGTGTCCATTCGGGCGATAAACACATAGTCAGTGCCGACGTGTCCGTGAAGAGGCAGTAATTGCCGAGCAGCTTCGCGCAGACGGCGCTTGGCGCGGTTTCTGATCACCGCGTTTCCAATCTTCTTGGTCGCGGTAAATCCAACACCAATGAGCGGTGAGTTGGGGCGTTGGCGGGCTTGCATGACCAGAGATTTACGGCGCTCGGATCGTCCGCCTCGGACAAAAAGAAACTGGGGCCGCGTCTTTAGACGAGCGACCCCAGTTTCGTGTGTGTCTTGTTTCGCCATGGGAAGGCTCCCCGGCAGGCCTGCCTTACGCAGACAGAACCTTGCGGCCTTTCGCACGACGGCGGGCCAGGACTTTGCGGCCATTTTTGGTCGCCATGCGTGAGCGGAACCCGTGGGTGCGGGCGCGCTTCAGGCGGCTTGGCTGGAATGTGCGTTTCATCGGCGTCTCGCCTCAAAATCTATGTGTTAAACTCGAAAGCGCGGCTATTACGTGCGAGAGACCCGCAGGTCAAGGGAAATCCGGCATGATTTACACCTCAAGTGCGGCTCACGGATCGGTGATCCATCGGGACTAGACTGTGACGTGCAATGGATGAGCACCAACGTATATAGGCGACGATCAAACTTTTTCAGAAGGGACGCCAATTCTATGTTACGCACGCTGCTAACCGCTGGAGCCTTTGCCATGACGCTTGCGACCGGAGCCGCCGCAGACGATTCACAGTTGCACGCTGACTGGGACGACTTGCTCGGAACATATGTCGTTCCCGGCGAGGATGGCGTTAATCGGATCGATTATGGGGCTCTGAAAGACAATGCAGAAGACTCCGCCAAGCTCGATGCCTACCTACAAAGCTTCGCAGCGTTCGACGTAAAATCCTTGGAAGACAATGAACAATTCGCCGCTTACGCCAACATTTATAATGCCCTGACGGTTCAGTATATTGTCAGCCGCTACCCGACCAGATCCATTCGTGCGGGATATATTGTCGGCCCATGGAAGCGGGTCTTTACGACGATTAATGGCGAAGAGGTTAGTCTTGATCAGATCGAACACGAGATCTTGCGCGCCGATTGGGATGATCCACGGGTCCATTATGCGGTGAACTGTGCAGCATATAGCTGCCCGAATTTACAGACCGATGCCTGGTTTGGCGCAACCTTGGATGAAGATCTCAATGCTGCTGCCCGTGCTTATGTGAATGATCCTCGCGGGGTCACCATCCGGCGCAATGGCACTTTGCAACTCTCCACGATTTATAAATGGTTCCGTGAAGATTTTGGCGGAACAAATGAAGGGGTGGTTGATCATTTGCTTGAATATGCGGAACCCGACTTGGCAGAGCAGATTCAGGCAACGCGTAAAATCACGAAACATGAGTACGACTGGGACCTGAACGACGTCGAAGAATAAGCTGACGTCTGAATGAGAAGGAATTTGGCCATGACTGACACGGTCGAAAAAAAACAAAGCCCGATCTGGATCAAGCTCTGGCCGGTTTATGTCATCGCTGCAGGGCTGGCGCTGGCAGTTTCGCAAGGCTGGCATCAGTATCTCACCTTGGAAAGCCTGTCCGAAAATGCCGTATGGCTTGATGAACTCGTAAAGAACAACCTGCTTCTGGTCTTTGGCGTCTATATTCTGGTCTATGCGGCTGCGACGACATTTATCATTCCGGGCGGGGTTCTGACCATCGCGGGTGGCTTTCTTTTTGGGCTGTATTTTGGAACGCCGGCAACATTGATCGGGGCGACCCTTGGGGCGACGATCCTGTTTTTTGCTGCGAAAACCTCTCTCGGCAGCGTGCTTCGGCAGATCGCCGGACCCTTCCTTGAAAAAATGGAGAAGGGCTTCAACGAAAACGCACTTTCGTACATGCTGGCGCTTCGTTTGATCCCGCTCTTTCCTTTCGCGGTCGTAAATATCGCGCCTGGGCTGCTCGGCGCCAAGTATCGCGATTTCGTGATTACCACTTTTATCGGGATCATCCCGGGTACGCTGGCCTATACCTGGATTGGTGCCGCGATTAAGGGGACCTTACTGGAAGGCGGCGAAGTCGACATTGGCAGTCTTGCTGCAAACTTCGTCCCGGCCTTTATCGCTCTGGGCGCAGTATCCCTCATCCCCGTTGCTTACAAGAAAATTGCGGGCCGAAAATCGGATCCTGTCGAGGCGTAAATGACGGAGTCCATCACTTCAACAGCGCGCATGGCTGAAACTGATCTTCTGGAGACACAAACAATGACAACAGCTCCATCGGAAACGGGCACGAAACGCAAACTGAAAGCTGACCTAATCGTTATTGGTGGTGGATCGGGCGGACTTTCAGCGGCCGCAGGAGCGGCCATGCTCGGCCTGAACGTTGTGCTTTATGAGAAAGCGGAAATGGGCGGCGACTGTCTCAATTATGGCTGTGTGCCTTCCAAAGCGCTTCTGACGACGGCGAAATATGCGCAAACGGCGCGAGACGGCGAAAAGTTCGGGGTCAGCGTTTCCGAGCCTCAGGTCAATTGGGAAAAAGTCAAAGCGCATGTTCAAAACGCAATTGATACGATTGCGCCTGTCGACAGTCAGGAACGGTTCGAAGGATTAGGTGTGACGGTGATCCGGGAACATGCATCTTTCAAAGACACGAAGACCATTCAGTCTGCGACAACCGAAGCGACCGCGCGGCGGATCATCGTCTCTACTGGGTCCGTCGCCTTCATTCCCCCGATCCCCGGACTGAGTGAAACGCCATTTATTACCAATGAAACCGTGTTCTCGCTCCCGGAACAGCCGGAGCACCTTGTCATCCTGGGTGGCGGCCCCATCGGGTTGGAAATGGCTCAAGCGTTCAAACGCCTGGGTTCAAATGTGACCGTGATTGAAATGGGCAAAGCCCTTGGCCGGTCTGATCCAGACCATGCGAAGATTGCGATCGACGCCTTGCGTGGGGAAGGCGTCACCATTCTCGAGGGCCACAAGGCTGTGAAAGTCTCTGGTTCAGCGGCGTCGGTATCGGTTGAGACTGAAAGCGAAGACGGCACCAAAACGATTACAGGTTCAAAGCTTCTCGTGGCCGTCGGTCGCCGGGCGGTCATGGACGGCCTCAATCTTGAGGCCGGCAATGTCAATTATGATACGCGCGGCGTTCAGGTGAGTGACAAGCTTCGATCGGTTTCTAATTCTCGGGTCTGGGCCCTTGGCGATGTTGCCGGTAAAGGCCAGTTCACGCACCTCGCCGGCTGGCATGCGAGCGTCTTCACCCGGCGTGCCTTCTTCAAACAAGGCAGCAAGGCGAGCGATCTTCCGCTGCCCGCCGTGACTTATGTCGCCCCGGAAGTGGCTCAGGTCGGTTTGACCGAAGCCGAAGCGCGGGCTCAATATGGCGACAGCGTCACCACATCCTCCTTCCCTTTCCATGAAAATGATCGCGCCATCGCCGAGGGCAAAACCCTGGGTGAGGCCAAGCTTATTATTCGCAAGGGCAAGATCCTGGGCGCATCCGTGGTGGGCGATGGGGCTGGCGATATTATTCAAATTGTCGGGTATGGCATGTCCAATAAACTTGGCGTGCAATCTTTGACCAATTTCATTTCGCCATATCCGACCCGGGCAGAAGTGGTGAAGCGCGCCGCGAGCGCACATTTCACACCGACTGTATTCGGCAAGGCTTCTCGTACGCTGGTTGGGTTGCTGCAACGCATCCCGTAGGGTAGGGGCCAGAGGGTGAGTGTGGCCTCAGAAGACGCAGCGCCAAAGCGCAGCCTGAAATGGCGCAACAGTCTGTCATTCAGACTGTTTTTG
>JAYZAM010000133.1:0-4902 GCA_036339715.1 Pseudomonadota bacterium
GCCGCAGCTGAGCGCGAACGCGAACGCGCCGAACGCCGCGCAGAAGCTCAGTATCGCCGGTCCGAAGAAGGCGGTCAGTATCAGGGCGTAACGTCCATAGAGACCCGCGATTTTGGCACCAAGAACTTCAACAAAGTCGAAGTCGGCAGCGGCATTTCCATGGTCTACACTCAGGACCCGAACGCCTCTGTTACCGCTGAACTAAAGCGCGGCAGCTGGGATCAGGTAGAAATCAAGGTCAATGGCGACACGCTAAGCGCCAAGCGCGCCAAAAACAGCAAGTGGGGCCGTTATGGACCACAGCTGACCGTGTACGCTGCTTCGCCAAACCTGACATCTGTTGATGCGTCGTCCGGATCTTCTTTCAAAGGCAACGTGGTCGCCGGAAACCTGACCGTCGACGCTTCCAGCGGTTCATCGCTTTCAATGGAAGGGGCCTGTAAGTCTCTGACCCTCGACGCCTCTTCTGGCTCAAGCGTTTCTCTCGACAAACTGGAGTGTGAAAACGCCAACGTAGATGCCTCAAGCGGCTCTTCCATCAGCGTCTTTGCCTCCAAGAAGGCTGATGTCGATGCTTCGAGTGGGTCATCAATCTCGATCAGCGGCAAGCCAACCGAGGTCAATTCCGACAAATCAAGCGGTGCCTCGGTTCGCATCCGCTAATCTGAACTCTCCTCCCTAGGACCATACGCACAGGTCTCCCCTTGAGAGTGAAAACCCCGCCAATTGGTGGGGTTTTTATTTACGGACGGACCCATTCCGATTCTGCATAATTGAATTCAAAAGCGCTTCCCTACCCCTTTTCTGCAGACAACCCATTTTGGGCTCAACGCAACACTTAAGGAGGCAATCATGATTGAGATCAGACGCTTTTCCGACCTCGGAACTTTCCAGAATGAGTGGCTTAAGGCCCACTATCACTTTTCCTTCTCGCACTATTACGACCCTGCCCGGATGGGGCATGGTAAGCTGCGCGTTTGGAATGATGATACAATCCAACCTCAAACCGGTTTTCCGCCCCATGGACACCGCGACATGGAAATCATTACCTATGTACGACAAGGGGCGATTACGCACCAGGATTCGATGGGCAATAAAGGACGGACCGAAGCAGGCGATGTTCAAGTCATGAGCGCCGGTAATGGCGTTCAGCACTCCGAATGGAATGCCGAAGATGAGAACACACAAATCTTCCAGCTTTGGATCGAACCAGCTCAAGCAGGCGGAAGCCCGGACTGGGGCGCAAAGGCATTTCCGAAAGCCGATCGCTCTGGCGAATGGGCCACACTTGCCAGTGGGAACGGGGCAGCCGATGCTTTGCCGATCCGCCAGGACGCCGCGGTGCTTGGAGCAACTTTGAAGGCGGGCGAAAGTCTCGACTATGAAGTTAAGGCCGGTCGATATGGTTATCTGGTGCTCGCGGCTGGCTCAATTGAGCTGAACGGCGAAGTGCTGAACGCCCGGGACGGCGCCGCCATAACTGGCGACGCAAAGCTCTCACTCAAAGGTATTGAGGACGCAGAGATCGTATTTGTGGATACGATTTAATCTCGCCTCGCAAGGCCGTGATTGGAACAAGGCGGGGTATTGGTCTATACTCTGTCTTGTTCTGACCGTGAAAGGGGCCCTGCCATGAAGACTCTGTTTGCCGCTATTGGTGCACTTGCAATCCTTCCCATTGCTGCAGCGACAGAAGTTGCTGTCACTTATAGTGACGATTTCGCCGAAGAGCTCGCTGACAATTATGGCGAACGCGAAGGTGAGGAATTGACGGAGGACATTGTCGATGATCTGGAGCGGGCCTTCGCACGCGCCGGCGTTACACCTGCCAGAGTCGATATCACCATCGTGAATGCCAAGCCCAATCGACCGACTTTCCAGCAAATGAGAGATGAGCCTGGACTTGATCCGTTTCGCTCAATCTCAATCGGCGGCATGAAACTGACCGGAACAGCTTATGATGCAGACGGAAACGTGCTTGCCTCGCAAGAATATGGCTGGTTCGAGAATGATATTCTCGACGTTATAGGGTCTGGCGTGTGGACGGATGCAAATCGGGCATCACGCCGGTTTGCCAAGAAACTCGCGACGCAACTGAGCGACAGCTAACCGCGATCGCCTGGATAAATTTCCCGGCCATCCACTTCCAGACGAAACAGATCCGGGCGTGAATAATGCCCGGCAGGGTCACTCGCGACCTTGCACGCGCGCGCCAGCGCCAGATCCGCATTGGCGACCAGCAAGCCCTCTTCATTCGTCATCACACCCGCGACGATCTCGCCGCGCGGGTCAATGATCGCCGAGCCGCCATTATGATCAAATTCATAGAGCGATCGGAAGCGCTCAGGGACATGGCTTTCGAGCCGCAGCCCCGCTGAGCAGATCACCCAGGCCCCCGCCTGACTGGCAAAGGCCCGGCTGAGCAGCAACTGTCTTGCCCAGACCGGCTGGCTTGGCGCTTCTTCCGGTTCACGCCCAGGCCAGGCGGCAACATGCACATCTACGCCCTGCGCCATAAGCGCATATGCTGGCAGGACCGCATTATGCTCCCAGCAATTCAAGGCCGACAAACGCCCCCATGAACGCTCAACCGGCTTCAAACCTTTGGCATCGCCATCCGCCCAGACAGATCGCTCATGATGCGTCGGTTTTAGCTTTCGGTGGCGATTGAGCACAGTCCCATCGCGTCCGATCGTGACCATCGTACAATACAAAGTCGCTTCGGTTTGCGGGTCGAGTTCATTGACGCCGATCACCAGGTCCGCCCCAGCGCGTTTGGCCGCTTTGCAGAGCGCCGCGATTTCAGGCCCGTCCAGCCGGACCCCATTCTTCAGCAACTCGCTCGCCGCCGCCCACCAGGTCTCGGTGAGCGGACTATCGATAAAAAACGGATAGCCAGGCAGCCAGGCCTCACCGAATGCGATCACATCCGGTTTCTCCCGCACCGCCTGATCAATCCAGTTGAGTGCGATCTCCAAACTGTCTTGCTTATCAAAAAGAGCGGGAGCGGCCTGCACCGCACACAAACGTACTGTATCTGTCATGCTGCTCCGATAGGCCGAAATCAGCCCTCGAAACAAGGGCCTCACGAAAACTGTGATCGGAGAGATGACC
This sequence comes from Pseudomonadota bacterium, assembly GCA_036339715.1. Classification (GTDB taxonomy): domain Bacteria; phylum Pseudomonadota; class Alphaproteobacteria; order Caulobacterales; family Hyphomonadaceae; genus Henriciella. The sequence goes on from JAYZAM010000133.1 coordinate 3,115, forward strand.
TATTGCAGGTACGCGGCGCGCAATTGATCGCGCTCTGTTGCGCTCACCCCGAGCGTCTCACTCAAATAAGTGTCGATACTTCCAGCTTCAGAAATGATGCTGTCGAGCGCGGTCTCGAGAAAGGCGACATCCACACCGACAAAAGGATGATAGACGGCATGGTCATAATCCTTGCCGATATGTTCATTGAACATGCGCGCCATTTCCGGCAGGCGTTCGTCGACCTTTGCGGCAGAATTTGTCAGATCATAATCCGCGAACATCGTCTCACGGTCCACGCCCAGCACGTGATGCGTGAGGGCACAGAGAATCCCCGTCCGGTCCTTACCCGCCGCGCAATTGACCACTGCCGCTTCACCGGCCTGCAAGCCCCCAAGCGCTTTAAACCAGGCTGAAAACGTCTCGACATGCTGCGTTTTGAACGGAGCATCGCGATAATAGTCCATCATCCAGCCATGCGCTTTGGGCGCATCCACGGCAACTTCGCTGAGAAAGCGAACATGCGGCGCCTGAGTCGCGGACCCTTTATCACTGGAAATAACATGCACGCCCGAGACCGGCCAACGATGGCCATGCCGCTCCCGTTCGTCGGGGCGGCGCAAATCTGCCTGGACCTTGATATTGTAGCTTTCAAGCGCCGCGAGGTCTGCGGGGCTTGCTTCCCCGAATTGGGCCGACCGAAAAAGGACACCGGTCCGCACCATTCGACCGCCGGCGCCCTCATAGCCACCAAAATCGCGAAAGTTGCGAATATTCTCAAAATCCTTGACGCGATCCTGCATAATCTACCCCTAGCGGAATGGTGGTTCGTCGAACGCACGCAATTTGCGACTATGTAGCTTAGCCCCGCCAATCGCCAACTTCTCCAACGTCGCAACACCGATTTGAAGATGCTGACCAATCGACTTTTCATAGAATTTATTGGCTGCGCCAGGCAATTTAATCTCGCCATGGAGCGGTTTGTCAGAGACGCAGAGCAAGACACCATATGGCACACGCAGTCGAAACCCGTTTGCCGCGATCGTGGCGCTTTCCATATCAATCGCAATCGCGCGCGACTGGTTGAACCGCCGCGCACTATCTGTGAAGCGCAATTCCCAGTTTCGATCATCGGTCGTGACAACCGTGCCGGTTCGAAGCCGACGCTTCAAAGCCTCGCCCGTGTCACCCGTAACCTCTGCCGATGCCTCCTGCAACGCGACCTGCACCTCTGCAAGGGGAGGGATCGGAATGTCTGGAGACAAAACCCCATCAAGGACATGATCATCGCGCAAATAGGCGTGGGCCAGGACATAGTCACCAATCGATTGACTGTGCCGCAAGCCACCGCAATGCCCGACCATGATCCAGCATTCCGGGCGCAGCACTGCAAGGTGATCCGTAATCGTTTTGGCGTTTGAAGGCCCCACGCCGATATTGACGAGCGTAATCCCCGACCCATCTTCAGCGGTCAGGTGATAGGCCGGCATTTGAAAGCGTCGCCAGGGCGCATTGGCTATTTTTTCACCGGATTGTTCGGTCGACGCATCGACCACAAGGCCACCTGCCACAGAAAGCGACTGATAACGGCTGTCATTTGACAGCTGCTCAAGGCCCCATTCGACAAAGGCGTCGACATAGCGATGATAATTGGTGAAGAGCAGATAGCGCTGGAAGTCTTTGGTCGGCGTACCCGTATAGTGCGCGAGACGTTTCAAAGAGAAATCGGTTCGGGCCCCATCAAACAGTGCGAGAGGCCGATGCGCATGCGGTTCATACAGTTCCCCATCGGCGATCTCATCACCGATA
>JAYZAM010000134.1:0-18057 GCA_036339715.1 Pseudomonadota bacterium
TCAAAAGCGAGAGCGGTTGGCGTCCCGAAATGTGGGCACAATTTGCTGAGCTGGGTCTTCTGATGGCGCCGTTCAGCGAAGAGGATGGCGGCCTCGGTGGCGGCCCGATCGACGCGATGGTCGTGATGGAGGAATTCGGCAAGGGGCTTGTGGTTGAGCCTTTCATCCCGAGCGTCGTCTGCGGCGGTGGTTTTCTGAAGCATGCCGGGTCAGCGGCCCAGAAAGAAGAGCATTTGCAAGCGATCATGGGTGGCGCAAGCACGTTCGCCTTTGCCTATGCCGAGCCGCGCGGTCGTTACAATCTTGCCGACCTCGAGACGACGGCGAAGAAAGATGGTGCGGGCTATGTTCTGAACGGACACAAGGCTGTCGTCATCGGTGCGCCTTGGGCGGATAAACTGATCGTAACCGCCCGGACCGGCGGTGATCGTCGCGATACAGGCGGTATCAGTGTCTTCATCGTTGATAAGGGCGCAGACGGTGTCACGACGCGTGACTATCCGACAGTCGACGGACGACGCGCCTCAGAAGTCTATTTCGAGAATGTATCCGTCGGTGCAGATGCGCTGATCGGCGGCGAAGGTGAGGCACTGCCGCTGATCGAGCAAGTCGTTGACGAAGCCATTGCCGCGACTTGCGCCGAAGCAGTTGGCGCGATGGGCGTCGCACACCAGATGACGGTCGAGTATTCACGTCAGCGTAAACAGTTCGGGACCCCGATTGGGAAATTCCAAGTCCTGCAGCACCGTATGGTGGATATGTTCATGGAGCATGAGCAGTCTATCTCGATGACCTATATGGCGACCCTGAAACTTGGCGAAGATCCAGTTGAGCGCAAGAAAGCCGTTTCTGCCGCAAAAGTCCGCATTGGACAGTCTGGCCGCTTCGTAGGACAAGAGTCGATCCAGATTCACGGTGGTATGGGCATGACGGAAGAGCTGGCCGTCGGTCACTATTTCAAGCGTCTCACCATGATCGATAGCGAGTTTGGCAATGTCGATCATCATATGCGGCGCTATACGGCGCTCAGTGCAACGGATCTGAAAGCTGCTGCCGAGTAGGCCAAGCCTCAATTTGACAACAAACCCCGCCGCGCGTTTCAGTGTGGCGGGGTTTTTGTTATGGAGGATTCAAATGCGGCTTCATATTTTGCTGGCGAGCCTATTGGCGGCAGGGGCGTCTGCCACTGCCCAAGAAACAACGGCGCCAGACCCGTGTGGCGGAGAAGCGTTCAAGCAGTTTGATTTTTGGTTGGGCGAATGGAACGTGACCACGCCTGATGGCACACTCGCCGGCGAAAACCTAATCACGAGTGAGGAGAATGGATGCCTGGTTCTCGAGCGCTGGCGCTCCGCCGGCGGCGGTACGGGGCAAAGCTACAATTACTTCAACCCAGCGACTGAAAAGTGGCGTCAGGTCTGGATTAGCCAGGGAGGTATGGTCGATTATGAAGGCGGTTTGACCGAAACGGGCACGATGCGCCTTGAAGGCACAATCACTTATGTGGCGACTGGACAGCAGGCTCCTTTCACGGGCGAGTGGACACCCAATGAGGATGGCACCGTTACGCAGTATTTTGAGCAGTATGATGCCGAAACCGACCAATGGAATCCGTGGTTTACGGGACTGTATACACGCAAGATCTCTGACACCCGCTAATTGCTGAGAATCCATGCAATCTGGGCGCTGAAGGCCAGTCCTTGAAGGAATGCTAGGGCAGAGAAAACAATCCGCCAAAATCGAGTTTTGAATCTCATCCAGAGAACAATAATGGCTGCGAATGTGACGACGGTTTCAATCAAACCTCCGAGTAGACCGTTTGCTTCCGGATCCCAATAGGAGACGGGAGAGAAGAACCGCCAATCGGTGACAGGCCAAAAATGACGATGGGCATCATCGCCATGAAGCGGAAAATCAAAGGCGATGTGAACGAGGGCTGCGGCCGCTGCGACCCAAAGGAGAGGTGTTTTTTTCCAGAGCGCCAGGGCCAAAATGAGCGCCCAGATCACAAAGGAGTTCGACACCGCGCCGAGGCTTTGCCAGGGCTCGGTCCAGTATTGGACGTTCCAGGTTTCGTCACCGCTCCAGCCTTGCAGACGGCTCCAGCCGAAGAAAACAAACATCGAGGCATCCGGGGCAAATCCCCCGAGCAAGACAGCCGCGTTGCGTCGCGGTGATGCAGGACGTGCCAGCGCGGCCGACGCGATAATCATATGCGCGATCGTGTTCATATCTCTGAGCGCACCCCGTCTTGCCGCGAGGCAACTGGTGACAGCAGCTGCCGCGTCTGTCAAAGCAGGCTAAACGATTTAGGAGGCTCTGAAATGTCCGTTATCAAGCTCGAGAAGAATGGCGCCATTGCGACCCTGACCCTGACGCGGCCGGAGATGATGAATGCGCTCGGACAGGAAGGCGACGGGGCGGATGTCGCGGCAGCCTGCGCGGAGATTGAAGCCGACCCAGCGATCCGGGTGACGATCTTGACGGGGGAAGGGCGCGCCTTTTCCGCGGGCGGAGATGTCAAAGCGATGCGCGATCGCACCGGCGCTTTTGCAGGCTCCCCCTATAGTGTGCGCGAAGGGTATCGCCGCAATATCCACCGGATCGTGAAATCGCTCTATAATCTCGAAACGCCGCTCATTGCGGCGGTCAATGGCGCTGCGATTGGCTTGGGCTGCGATGTGGCCTGTATGGCCGATGTCCGGATCGCATCTGACAAGGCCAAGTTTGGGGTCACTTTCCTGAAGCTCGGCCTTATCCCGGGCGATGGCGGGGCGTGGCTCCTGCCTCGGATTATCGGCGCAAGCCGGGCGGCGGAATTACTCTTCACGGGCGATGTGATTGATGCGGCAACGGCTGCTGATTGGGGCTTAATCTCGAAAGCGGTCCCAGGCGAAACGCTGATGGATGAGGCGATGGCACTCGCCACGCGTATGGCGGTACAGCCACCGCAAAGCCTGCGCGTCGCCAAAACGCTGCTGCGTCACGGAACCACCGCAAGCTATGACACGATCATGGAGATGTCGGCCGCGGCGCAATCCATGATGCATCACACTGAGGATCACATTGAGGGGGTCAATGCGATCCTCGAAAAGCGTGCTCCTAGCTTTGAGGGGAAATAGGCTAGTGAACCTTGATAATGGCGAGCACTGCGAGTAGCAGGCCACCGCCATAGGTGATCAACGCCCCAATCGCTTTCAGGATATGCGGGGTCTCCAGGCTTTTGCAGATCAGGAAACCGATCGCGTGGATGACCCGCGAGACGGTGACGGCCACAATCGTCCACATCACCAGGCCGCCAAGATCCCGGTCCGCATAGGCGAAACCGACAATCAGGAAGAGCCCGATAAGAAGCGCTGCATATTCGGCTGAATTGCCATGCGCGCGTTGGGCCTTCGCCATGGCGGATGTCGGGTCCAGCGGCGCCCCATAGGCGATAACTTTACTCGATCCGCGCTGAACGCTTGTCCAGAATGCGAGCAAAAGGGTCAGAATGACCAGGCTCGCGGAGCAGAGAATGATCGTGATGTGCATTTGTTTTGCCTCCCGTTTTTATGAAATTCAGTGTAGGGCGCTTCGCAGAAATCAGCAAAGGAGGCCGTCATGCCGTCTCAACGACACCTCATTTCTACAGGCTCGCCGTTTGAAAAGACGATGGGCTATTCCCGCGCCGTGGTGCAAGGCGATTGGTGCTTTGTCTCCGGGGTCACCGGCTATGACTATGCCACGATGACCATGCCCGCGAGCGTCACTGACCAGGCCCGAAACTGCTTTGAGACGATTATTGCTGTTCTGGGCGAGGCCGGGTTTGAGCTGAATGATGTTGCGCGGGTGCAGTATACCGTGGTGAACCGAGACCTCGTTTCAGAGCTTCGTCCCGTGTTGGGGACTTATTTTGGCGATATCCGACCCGCGGCGACGATGATTATCGCCGATCTGATCGAAGCCGAGATGCTGATCGAAATCGAAGTGACTGCGTTCAAAGGATAAGAATGAAGGCTTTGGCTGTTCCTGGCCTTTGCATTCTCGCGCGCGGGCCGTACACCAGCGCCAAATCGGAAAAGTGAGAGCAATCCATGCGTGATGGCGGACGAATAGCGGCGGCAATAGATGTGCTCAGCGATGTGCTGAACCGGCACCAACCGGTAAAAGTTGCGGCGCGTGATTGGGGCAAGCGCGCCCGCTATGCCGGGTCAAAAGACCGAGCCTGGGTGTCAGGCCTGGTTCTGGATGCGCTGCGCAAACGCAATTCAATCGCCCACGCGATGGGGGATGACAGTCCTCGCGGTTTGATCTTGGGAGCGCTCAGTTTCGCCTGGGGTTGGCACATACGCCGGATTGATGATGCAATGGACGAACAACACGCGCCGAGTGCTCTGACCCTGCAAGAGCGCGAACGCCTTGTGATGGCGCCCGATGTTACGGCTGAACCGCATGTGACCGGGGATTATCCTGAATGGCTGTCCCCACATATGCAGCGGGCCTTTGGCGAGCTTGCAGCCATTGAAGGCCAGGCTATGGCGGTGCGCGCAGATGTCGATTTGCGGGTTAACACGCTCAAGGTCGATGCCGAAAAGGCAGGCGGGCCGCTGCGCAGCGCCAAGGCGGAGCCATCGCGACTGCTGCACAATGCTTATCATATTCCCGCAAAAGATCCTTCGCAGCGCGAAGCCAGCCTGGATAATATTCCCGCCTATTCCAAAGGGTGGGTTGAAGTGCAGGATGCGGGGTCTCAGATCGCAGCGGCCGCCGCAAATGTACAGGCCGGTGAACAGGTTCTCGACTATTGCGCCGGTGGCGGTGGCAAAACGCTCGCATTGGCCGCGGCGATGGGCGGTAAAGGTCAAGTTTTTGCCTACGATATTGATGGACGCCGGTTGAGTGCGATCATTCCCCGTCTCAAACGGTCTGGCGCGCACAATGTACAATTATTGCACCCCAGTGAACCGGATGCGCTGGAGGTTTTGAAGGGTCAAATGGACTGTGTCTTCGTTGACGCGCCGTGCACTGGAACCGGCACATGGCGCCGTCGTCCAGATACGAAATGGCGGGTCAAACCGAAATCGCTCGAGACCCGCATTGAGCAACAAAACGAAGTGCTCCAACGCGCCTCAGAATTTGTGAAGCCCGGAGGGCGTTTGCTTTATGCCACGTGCTCCTTCCTGGTCGAAGAGGACGAAGATCGTGTCGACGCCTTTTTGGCGGGAAATTCGGACTGGCAGCAGGAAGATGCGGTTGAATATGCGGCGCGAAGTGGTTTGCTCACAGAGGACGGTCTCACCGTCATCAAAGCTGGCCAAGGCCCTGCCGGAAGTGTTCGTCTCACGCCGCGAAGCGCCGGAACGGACGGTTTCTTCTTCGCAATGTTGACGCGACAAGGTTAATGTCGATCCGATAAATTCGATACGCGCTTTTGCCTCAAATTTAGCCAAGCCTGCCATGATCCCCCGGAAGAGGGAGGATCAAACATGGCTGTATCAACAGAGAATGGCGTCACGTCGCTGACCCCGACTGCTTGGAAGTGGTTTGTGGGTGCGGCTTTGATGTTCTTTTTGATCCCACCTTTTGGGTTGCTGATCTCGATTATCTTCATCCTGATGGGGGCCGGTGCGCTGCAACGTTTGACCCTGACCAAACAGGAGCTCATCGTTCGCAACTGGTTTTCGACCAAGTCTTATGCCTGGTCTGAAATCGATGATTTTCGTGTCTATAAAATTCGCTCGGGTCTGATCACCGCCGCCAATATGGTGTCCTTCTCTCACGCCAACAAACAAGGTACGATGATGGGTAAGGCCGCGAAACTCCTGGTTGGTGGAACCCATTCTATCCCAGCCGTCGGGATGAAAGCCAAAAGTCTGATCCAGCTCATGCAGGCCTACAAGCTTGGATATGTACCAGAGGACTCTGCGGTGGCGGCTGTTCCGGCGCGCCCGGCACAGGCATCCGCACCGACGCAACCTCTGCCACCGCGCGCGGTTCCGGCAACCCCGCGATCCTCCGCTCAGGCCCGTCAGGAAAAGCCAGCTTTCGGCGGCAAACCAAGGCGTTCCACACCCCTGGTTCAAGATGGTGGCGGGCTGTTTGGTCGGCGGCGTCCAAACTCTCCCTTTCAATCCTGATCTGCCCTGGTTGAGCCCCGCGCGGGACTCAGCTAAAGGGCCACATGGCTGATCAGAAACACGAACGCGCGCTGATTATCGACTTTGGAAGTCAGGTCACGCAGCTCATCGCTCGCCGCCTCCGGGAGAGCGGTGTTTATTGTGAAATTCACCCCTTCAATAAGGTCGATGGCGGGTTTCTGGAAACCTATGACCCGCAGGCGGTGATCTTATCGGGCGGTCCAGCCAGTGTGACCTGGGATGACAGTCCACGCGTTCCAGATGCGGTGTTTGATTTAGGCGTCCCCGTGCTCGGCATTTGCTATGGTCAGCAAGTGATGATGGAGCAACTGGGCGGGCGTGTCGAAAGCGGGACGAGTCGCGAATTTGGGCGTGCCTTCATCGAACGGGTCGTGGAAGATCCGATCTTAAGCGGTTTGAGCTTTAGCGGTGAGGGCGAGCAAGTCTGGATGAGCCATGGCGACCATGTCGCGGAAATGGCTGATGGGTTCGAAGTCGTCGCAAAGTCGGCAGGTGCGCCATACGCTGTGATCGCTGATCGCGCTCGGCATTTCTACGGCACGCAATTTCACCCTGAAGTGGTCCATACGATCAGCGGCGCTCAGATGCTCCGGAACTTCACGCATGATATTGCGGGCCTCAAAGGTGACTGGACAATGGCGGCCTATCGCGAGGAAGCGATTGAAAAGATCCGCGCACAGGTCGGCTCGGGTCGGGTGATTTGTGGCCTGTCCGGCGGGGTTGATAGTTCAGTCGCGGCAGTGCTCATTCATGAAGCGATCGGTGATCAACTGACCTGCGTCTATGTTGATCATGGCTTGATGCGCCTGAATGAAAGCGAGCAGGTGGTGAGCTTGTTCCGTGAGCATTATAATATCCCGCTCGTACATGTGGATGCGTCGGATCTGTTCCTTGGCGAACTTGATGGCGTCAGTGATCCGGAACGAAAGCGAAAGATTATTGGAAAACTGTTCATTGACGTGTTTGAGCAAGAAGCGAACAAGATTGGCGGCGCAGACTTTCTGGCCCAAGGGACGCTCTATCCAGACGTAATCGAGAGCGTCAGCGCGATTGGTGGACCGTCCGTCACGATCAAATCACACCACAATGTCGGTGGCCTTCCGGAACGGATGAACATGCAGCTGGTCGAGCCGCTACGCGACCTGTTCAAAGACGAGGTCCGCGCGCTCGGCCGCGAGCTTGGATTGCCGGACGCCTTCATCGGACGTCATCCATTTCCAGGACCAGGCCTTGCCATTCGAATCCCCGGAGAGATCACCCGCGAAAAGGCCGACACGCTGCGCAAAGCGGACGCGATCTATCTTGAAGAGCTGCGCAATGGCGGGCTCTATGATCAGATTTGGCAAGCCTTTGCAGTCTTACTACCCGTCAACACGGTTGGCGTTATGGGCGACGAGCGGACCTATGAGAGTGTTTTAGCGCTCCGTGCGGTGACGTCGACCGATGGTATGACAGCGGATTATTTCCCGTTCGATCATGATTTTCTCGGTCGCGTCGCGACGCGGATCATCAATGAGGTCAAAGGCGTGAACCGCGTGGTCTATGACATCACGTCCAAACCGCCCGGGACGATTGAGTGGGAATAGCTCGAACGTCGCAAAGGCGCGGCTTTTCAGCTTAATTTTGAATTCCTCTCTTTTTCTGCAGAGCTGAGCGCATTAAGACCAGCTCAAAAGAAATCAGGAGGACCGCAATGCGCGAAGTGACCCACTTCATCGGCGGCAAACAAGTGGCTGGCACGTCTGGTCGATTTGGCGATATTTACAATCCGAATACAGGCGAAGTTCAGGCCCGTGTAGCCTTGGCGACGGAAGCGGAGGTTGCTGCAGCGGTTGAGAATGCCAAGGCGGCTCTTCCCGCTTGGGCGGCAACCAATCCGCAACGCCGCGCGCGGGTGATGTTCGAGTTCAAGCGCCTGCTTGAAGCGAATATGGATGAACTGGCTGAATTGCTCTCCTCTGAACATGGCAAAGTGATTGCTGACTCCAAGGGCGATGTTCAGCGCGGCATTGATGTGGTTGAGTTCGCATGCGGTATCCCGCACTTACAGAAGGGAGAGTATACCGAAGGCGCAGGACCAGGCATTGATGTCTATTCGATGCGCCAGCCGCTCGGTGTGGTCGCCGGCATCACCCCGTTCAACTTCCCAGCGATGATCCCATGCTGGATGTTTGCGGTCGCGATTGCGTGCGGGAACACCTTCATCCTGAAGCCATCCGAGAAAGACCCAAGCGTGCCATTGCGTATGGTCGAGCTGTTCCTGGAAGCGGGCGCGCCTGAAGGCGTTCTCAACATGGTCAATGGTGACAAAACGGCGGTGGATGCCATCCTGACGCATCCGGATATCAAAGCGGTGAGCTTTGTCGGCTCGTCTGATATTGCTCAATACGTTTATGCGACCGGCACGGCGCACGGCAAACGCGTCCAAGCGATGGGCGGGGCGAAGAACCACGGCATCATCATGCCCGATTGTAACATGGAGCAAGCGGTCAAAGACATTGTCGGCGCGGCCTATGGTTCAGCTGGTGAGCGCTGCATGGCGCTACCCGTCGCGGTCACGGTTGGTCAGAAAACCGGCGACGAGTTCGTTGAGAGGATGATGGATGCGGCTCAGGGGCTGAAGGTCGGCATCTCAACGGATGCCGAAGCGCATTACGGCCCGGTGGTCTCCGCTGTGCACAAAGCGAAAGTCGAGAGTTACATTCAGATGGGCGTGGATGAAGGTGCGGATCTGAAGCTCGATGGCCGGGGCCACACCCTACAAGGACATGAGAATGGATACTTTATCGGCCCGAGCCTGTTCGATCATGTGAAGCCGGGCATGCAGTCTTACGAAGAAGAGATTTTCGGACCTGTTCTGCAAGTTGTCCGCGCTGAGAGCCTGGAAGAAGCAGCTGCTCTGCCGAGCAATCACCAATATGGCAATGGCGTTGCGATCTTCACGTCTAACGGCCGTGCGGCACGCGAGTTCGCCGCCCAGGTCAATGTCGGTATGGTCGGGATCAATGTGCCAATCCCGGTTCCGGTCAGCTACCACACGTTTGGCGGCTGGAAACGCTCAGCCTTCGGCGACACCAATCAGCATGGCCCAGAAGGCGTGCGTTTCTGGACCAAGATCAAGACGGTGACCTCGCGCTGGCCGGAAGGCGATATTGGCGATCAGGCCTTCATTATCCCGACAATGGGTTAGGAGGACGCTATGAAAATCGGGTTCATCGGTCTCGGAAATATGGGATCCGGAATGTGTGCCAACCTGGTCTCAGCTGGGCATCAGGTTCAGGCGTTTGACCTCAGCGCAGACGCGGTTGCGGCTGCGGTCGCGGCCGGCGCGATGGGCGTTAGCTCCATCGCCGAGGCCGTGGCTGGTTGCGACGCAGTTGTGACCATGCTTCCGGCCGGGAAGCACGTGCTGAGCGTTTATTTCGATGAAGACGGTGTCGCAGCGCATGCGCAAGACGGCGCGGTCTTTCTCGACTGCTCCACCATCGCGGTGGAAGACGCTCGCGCGGCGGCTGAACAGGCGACCGCGCATGGGTTCGAAATGGTTGATGCGCCGGTTTCTGGCGGGGTTGCGGCAGCGGCGGGCGGTACCCTCACCTTCATGGTCGGTGGGTCCGAGACCGGTTTTGCTCGAGCCAAGCCGATCCTCGAGGCGATGGGCAAGACAATCGTGCACGCGGGCGGTGCCGGCAATGGGCAGGTCGCCAAAATCGCCAATAATATGCTGCTCGGTATTTCCATGATCGCAACCTGCGAAGCGTTCAATCTCGCCGAAAAACTCGGCCTTGATGCGCAGACCTTTTTCGACATTTCATCAAAAGCGTCCGGCCAAAACTGGTCGATGACGAGCTATTGTCCGGCCCCTGGTCCGGTCCCAACGGCACCGTCTAATCGCGACTACGAACCAGGCTTTGCCGTCGATATGATGTTGAAAGACCTTCGGCTCGCGTCGCAAGCCGCAGATGCGGCTGAGGCGCCCACGAGGTTCGGGAAAGAGGCTTTGGCGGCCTATGAAAAGCTCTCCAGCGACGGGTTTGGAGGCAAAGACTTTTCGGTCGTGATGAAACGCCTCTCCTCCAGCGAAAATTAGCTAGAAGTCTCACGTATTAGAGCCAATCGTTGCTGATTCTGATCTGGTTTCTCAGATCAGGACCGCTTCGGCGCGAGAGATTTCTCAAATAATACAATGCCCAAATGTTAATGACGTAAATTTAAGTCCTGCCAGACCCGGCTTTACGTATCGTCTTAGGAGGTTGTTAAGGCCCTGCACCGATTTTCTGTAGAGTTAATATCCGGGCCGACTTTGTTAATGGGATTGGGCAAATGAACAAGAAATCGGTGCGCTGGGGCGCAGACATTGGCTATCAGTCTTCCATCAAAACCTTCAAAGGCAATGAGTCTCTGCGGAAGCACGGACTGAAAGGCAAACTCGCTGAGGGCGACCTTGGCTTTAGCCGTGGCCGAACCCGCAAGATCGCGCAGGAAGATGCCGCGGACGCCGTTCCGGCTTCAGAAGCGATTACAGAAGATCAGTGGAGCGAGCGCGAACAGGAAATTGCTGAACGCGCAGGCGGGGTGCGTCGCGGTCTACAGACCTGGATGAGTGGAACCACTGCAAGCGTCCGCAATTTCATTCAGGATTGCACGCCCGCGGACATTCATCCTGAACATCTTCGCGAAGTCATCAAAGCCGAAGAGAATGAGTTCCGGCATTATGAGGTCGACGATGCGGACTCCGCCCGTGACCATCATGATGCGACCGTGATCGAGCTACAGCATTTCAAGCAGCAACATGGCGACCGCATCGGTAAGCGAACTCCTGATATCAAGAAGAATGTCGAGCAAACGCTGGCCATCCTGCTTCTGATCATGATCGTAGAGGGCTGTTTTAATGCGCTGCTCTTCAAGGATGCGCAGTCATCAGGCCTGATGGGCGGGATGATGGTCGCCTTTGGTATCAGCGCGGTCAATGTGTTTACTGGCGTGCTCGCCGGCTTCTTTGGTCTGCGCTATCTCAACCATCCGGATAAAGGGTTTCAGATTGCCGGAGGCGTGATCGCGGGTCTGTTGATCCTGTTTGGCATTATGCTGAACTTCTTCATCGCGCATTTCCGCGATGCCGTGGAAATCAGCTTGCATGCCGCGCAAGAGGCCGGGTCGTTGGCTGGGTTCTCAATGTTTGATATTTCACCCGGCACGGTGATTGGCGATATGTTCCCGAACATTTTCGGATTGGACTCATTGGTTGCAATCGCGCTCTTGCTGATCGGGCTGACAATCTTCGGCGTGGCCATTTACGAAGGCTATGATCGCATCTCAGACCGCTATCCGGGCTATGGCCGTGTCTGGCGCAAAGAGCGTTTGGCCTATGAGAAGCGTCAGGCTGTACGGAATGGTGTCCGAGATGATCTCTCAGACTATTTCACCCGATGCCGGTTCTGGTTCGAAACCCAGCACAAGCGCCATACGGCCGCGAAGCGCGAGATTGAAAAGTCGCTTAACGTTCTGGAAGCGCATCGCGATCGGGCCGTTGGTATCGCGGCAAAGGCCGGAGATCAGGAGCGTTCGCTGAAGATAGCTTATCGACAGGCGCATCGCCGCGCCCGCAACAAGTATCGCGACAAGCTCGGAGAGCAGGCCGCCATCCCGGCATATTTCGACGAGATCGTGACACCTAATCTGCCCGCTTTCGACCTGAGCAAGGAACGCGAGCAGGCGAATGCGGCAATCAAGACGATTGAGCAAAACCTGACCGCGTTGAACCTCACCCGGGAATGGCTGGAAACCCATATCCAGTCCGTCCAGAAAGGTCTTTCAACCATTCAGAAGCAGGTCAATCAGGAAGTCGCAAAAGCACGCGAAACCCGCCTGGCCCGCGAGCAACAGCACGACGTGCGGTCGGCCTGAAAGCAGGATACGGAGGTAAAAGATGCCCCGAGCTAGAGAAAAAGGTCCGTGGTTCTGGCGAAGCGCCATTGGCGTCATGCTCATGAGCGTGATCGGTTTGTTCTCGGTCGCCGCGTTCAATGCTGCGCCAACGCTTGATCCGGAAACCGAATGCCGGATGGATCGCCGGGACCCCGCCCACACGATCCTGTTGATTGATCAGTCAGATCCGTTCTCTGAGAATGACATAGCTTGGGTCGAGGAACTGATTGATGCGGAAGCGCGGTCCTTGCCGCAATTTGGCAGACTTACGGTTATCTTGCCAAATAGTGATCAACCCTTTGATCCGAAGACGCTTTATGCGCATTGTTCGCCCGGGAGCGTTGAGGATGCAAATCCAATCCTGCAAAATCCTCGGATGATTGATGATACGTGGCGCGAACATTTTTACGCTCCGCTTTCACAAACGGTCAGTGAAACTCTGCAAACGAAAAATCAGCCAAGTTCACCCCTGTTTGAAGCGCTTTATGCGGTTGGCGACCGGGCTGATTTCCAACCTAGCAGAACCAATCGTCGTCTGGTCATCGTTTCAGACCTGATGCAGCATTCTGACGGGTTCTCTTTCTATCGGAACGGGGCGGACATTGCCGCTTATTCTGAGACGTCTGTAGCTGCTCAAGTGCCAACCTTCGACGGCGTTGACGTGGTTGCCCGGATCGTTCCGAGGCAGGAATATGATTTGCCAATCAGCGAGCTGAAAGCGTTCTGGAGAACCTATTTCCATAAAACTGGCGCGACGTTCGGGTCCACGAATTAAGGTCGTATCGGGCTAATCAAGCCGTGGCTGATAACGGGAATCCAAGGTCCAGAAATTCGAATTTTTCTGGGTCAGCGGTCGTTCGGAGTCCGAAGGTTTTGCGCCCGTTCTCAATGTAATCCCGATATCTGCCAGGACCCCTGGGTGGAGACGGAAATAATTATGCCGCGCGGCGCCCTTGGCATCTTCCACGGCAATGAAGTGAACCGAGCTAAGGCCACTAAGGGCGGCTCGGGTTTCGGGTGAAAAGTCACTTAGCAGGCTCGCGCCGAAGCGCTGGTTTCGAAACACAAGCTGAGCGATCCCCAAGGCATCATCGTCCGGGTTTATGTAGACGTTTATCTGACCGAACCCGGCGCCGAAGGCCTCCGTTACGAGTCTTTGTTCCATCACACCAAGATCAATGTCCGGCGCTGCCAGGATCAGGGTATCTATATCATATGTATCCGCCAACGACCGGCCAGCGCCGCGTTCCTCGATCAGCAACTCCCTGAGGGCGGTTGTTGCTATTGAGGCTCCATGGCTGTGAGCAATTACGGAAACTGAGGAAACAGACTCAGTTGCGGCAATCAGGCGAATGGTTTCTTTCAGGTGGAACACGGCAAAAGCGCCGTCTTGGGTATCGGCAAAGTAATTGAGCGGTGACGACAGCTCTGTCGGCCAGCTAAACAAGATGGGGACGCCAGTCCGGTCTGAGGCCGTCCACAGTTCCAGCAAGTTATAGGCGCTCGTTTCAAAACTGTTATTGAAGCCAGGAATATAGAGAACGACATGTCCCGTTCGTTGCTGTTCCAGCGACCGTGCGAGCGAAGATTTCAGAGATGCCGATGCGCGTCCATAAGAGGCAAGGGGGACCGGATCGTAGACCACGCTACCGCCAGTGATCGCAAACGGGAGTGGTGTCGCGGGAAACCGGACTTTTTCCTCAATTTCGGTGATGAGATATTCTGGGGTGATCCCCCCCGTTGGCTGGCCAAGCATATAGTTCAAATAGTCGACGGGATCGAGGTTGGACAAACCGATGTCGACGGTGCCCATCGCCATCGAGTTCGAACGTCCTTCCATATAGCCGAGGCCATCCTCTGCCGGACGCAGATTGGTCACGTAAAGCAGCTCAAACGAAGAAAGGTCGTCCATAGCGGCTTCGCCGCTCGTCAGTCGAGCTTCCGCCAAAACAGGATTAGGTGACGGGGACGCGATATACCCACTCGCGCACGCCCCGAGCATCAGCAAGATCAAGGTTGCCAACAGAGCGCTGCTCCGCTTTCCCACGCAAATCATGATCGTCTTCCTTCTCTACGCTTCAAAGCCGCGCAATGGCGCTTACCGGTGCATCGAGGAGAAACAAGTCCCCAAATCGCTGCACTTGCCCAGTGATCGAAACCGGATCCGCGACGAAGGGGAGCAAATCCTTATTGTGGCCGTAGCCACCTGAGGTCATGACCATCAACGCAGATTGGTCTTCGGGCGCTTTGACATAGAAGGCTGGTGGCAGCCCACTGCGAATGCACAGGCTGGCGCATGATTTGTGCACTTTGCCTTCAGATGGCCGCATCGCGCCGAACCAGCACTTCGTGTCGAGGATTTCTCCGTTCAGGGACACGTCCATAATCGGTTCGGGCGTTGGGAACTCAAGATCGCCAACCTCACCGCCGGTGTCTTCACGGATCCAGTCGAGGCCATCAATGACAGCGATCATGGCGTGACGCCCGCGCTGGATGAGTGATCCCTGAACCACGACCGGTTTGCCAGCGAGCGCGCCGATTTTCGCGCTGACGCCGCATTTTCCCTGGCAGCCGAGCAAAGCTGTGCGCGGCGTACCATCGAGATCCAACGTGCGCAGCATGCCATAAGGTTCTGCAGTGGCGATACCGCGCCATTCACGGATCTCACCCATGTTCCAGGTTCCCGGACCAACGGGGTTTTGGAACGCAGCGATACCCGCTGCGGTCGCAGCCGTGCCAGCCATCAGGCCGAGTCCCGCGCCCAGGAAAAACCGGCGATCGACTTTCGGGGTCTCTGCCCAGCCGATGAAGAAATCATCCTTGCTCATGCGTTGGCTCCAATCAGGCTTGGGGATTGCGGGGTTCCGGGTGTGTTGGGCTCCGGGTTCACATAGACGACGCCATCGATGATGCGGGTCGCGTAGGTAGCGATCTTTTCCGTAAATGGTGGCGGGCTCTGGCCGTCTTCCATCCGATACTGAAAGCCGTGCCAGGGGCATGTGATACAGCCGTCGACAATTTTGCCTTCCCCGAGCGGACCGCCTTGGTGGCGGCACACATTGGACACCGCCGAGACTTTGTTGCCATCACGGAACACGGCGATCGCCTCACCTGTCTCCGGGCGGATAATCTTTGCGCGAGAGTCTTCCATCTCGTCGATCGCGGCGACCTCAATCCAGCCATCTGGTGCGGCGGGGTCGGCGGATCGCAAACCGGCAATTCCTGAGATGAACTGCAGGCTGACCACGGTGATGGCGGAAGCGGCGAGTAGCCCGACATAGATCGGGTCTTTGTTAAATTGAATGGCTCCGAGCGCGATGTGAATTACCAGGGCGGCATACGCGAAGTAGACCCCCATATGGAGCGTCTTCCAAACACCTGGGCCAAGGTTCGCATTCCAGAAGTCATGACTGGTTGCCGCCATTAAGAACATGATGATTAGGGCGACAAATCCGAGAATTTCAAATGGAAACCCTGACAGACTGTCATAGCGTGGGTTTGAGATGAAGATCGAGACCAGCGGATTGGTCTCTGAGAAGCCATGATACCACATGATGACCAGCGCGGCATGGACCAGCGCGATCAGGAAGGTGGTGACGCCGAGATGTCGGCGATTGTAGAGGAAAGGCTTGAAGCGATCAGTGAACCGCGCGAGTGGCCCGATACAGAGAATGAACGTCAACATCAAAAATGCCAGCGTGCCAGTTGCGCGAATAAGCGCTTGAACCGGGTGGATGCTCTCTCCAGGTGGTTGCGTGGTATAGCTGACCGCGATGAAGCCGACGAGATAGACGGCAATTCCCGCCAGCATCCAAAGATCAAAACGCTTTTTGAATGGCGTCCATTGGACGGCCTTATAATCGTGCGACATTATCGAGTCTCCTCGATCAAGACTTCGGGGAGGGTCTCATTTGTCGGTGCGTCCGGACGAAAAGAGATCGAAAAAGCGAGCAGGCCAAGCATGGCAGGTCCCAGCAGCGCCCAGATCAGCAAATGAGAACGTCGATGTGCTCGCTTCATGAGATTGGCGGTTCCTTCTGGGCAAACAGTTTTGTCAGCATGATCGGCCAAAGACCTATAATGCCTGGCAAGATCAAAATACGTGCGCGAAGCGGCAATCCTTTTCCTTTGGCTGCCGGATCAATTCGACCCGCGCCGCCAAACATGACAATCAGCCCAACGAAGAGCCCGAGCACCGCATAGATGCCCATCAGAAGCACAAGCGTTTCTGCGGCGGCTTCACTCATCGCCCGATCCCCGCATAAGCGACACCTGAAAGGTCTGACATTTCGCGACTGCAAGTGATCAGGTCTTCCTGATTGAAGGCGCTTAATCGATCATGGCCGCAGGCCCGCGCCATGACTTTCATCAAATCGGTTGAGGCATCGAAAAAGTTCTTCAAACGCTGCGCAGATTTCTCGATGACCAGCCGAGAGACCAGATGCGGTTTCTGCGTCGCGATCCCGACCGGGCAATTGTTCGTGTGACACGCCCGCATGGCGATGCAGCCGATCGCTTGCATGGCAGAGTTCGAGACCGCGATGGCGTCCGCGCCGAGGGCGAGCGCTTTGACAAAGTCAGCTGGCTTGCGCAGTCCGCCCGTGATCACAAGCGATACGTCGCTGCGCCCGCTCTCGTCGAGAAATTTACGGGCTCTAGCTAGGGCAGGGATGGTCGGCACCGAAATATTGTCGCGGAAAATGATCGGAGCCGCGCCCGTGCCTCCGCCGCGACCATCGAGGATGATGTAATCCACGCCGACCAGAAGCGCGGCCTCAATATCCTTTTCGATATGTTGGGCCGAGAGTTTATAGCCGATTGGGATGCCGCCAGTGCGGTCACGCACTTCATCAGCGAAATCTTTGACTTGCAGACAATCGCTCCAATCCGGAAAGCGCGGTGGAGAGATGGCGGCTTCGCCTTCTTGAAGCCCGCGTACTTCTGCGATCTTGCCTTTGACCTTTTCGCCCGGCAGGTGGCCGCCGGTTCCGGTCTTGGCGCCTTGCCCGCCTTTGAAATGAAAGGCCTGGACCTTGTTGAGCTTGTCCCATGAAAACCCAAATCGACCGGAGGCCAGTTCATAGAAATAGCGCGAGCACGCTTCCTGTTCTTCGGGCAACATGCCGCCTTCACCGGAGCAAATGCCGGTACCCGCCAGTTCTGCGCCGCGGGCCAATGCAACTTTTGCAGGCTCCGATAACGCCCCGAAACTCATATCTGAAACAAAGAGTGGAATATCCAGGTGCAGAGGCTTCTGCGCGTTAGGGCCAATCGTGACGCCAGTCTCGACCTCCGCGTCATCCAGCAAAGGCATCTTGTGGAGCTGTGCGGTGATGAGCTGGATATCATCCCATTTTGGGAGCTCCTGGGCCGGCACGCCCATGGCATCGACAACGCCGTGATGTCCGACTTTGCTCAGGCCATCGCGCGCATATTGCTGAATCAGGCCGTTATGGGGTTCGGGGTGAGCTTCATGGCTGGGGTCCTGGTAGAGCCCCAGATATTGATCCCGCTGATAGGGCTGTGGATTGGCATAACCCCAGGCATTGATTTCGTCTGCGTCGACCAAAACCTCGCCATCTTCGATCCAGGCTTGAAACTTTGGGAGGGCTTCGGAGTTTTCATATTCAGAAACCCCGCTATCGAGGCGATAGTCCCAATTGTGCACCCCGCAAATCAGATTGTCATTGGCGTCAACATGGCCGTCAGACATCAGCGCCCCGCGATGCAGACAACGACCATAAAAAACCGAAACGGTTTCGTCATAGCGAACAACCACGAGATCAACTTCGCCGACAATGGCGTATTCGGGTTGGCGATCAGCTAAGTCTGCCCATTTGGCGACTGCAACTTTTTTCATTTTGGTGAACCCCTCACAATTCGTATCCCGCCCCCTAACGATTGCATCTCCCACGCGCCAATCACAAGACCCCAAAAAAATGTGATCGCAATTTTATATGCCTGGGATAGATAAATTCGATAGGTCAGC
>JAYZAM010000135.1:0-6424 GCA_036339715.1 Pseudomonadota bacterium
CTCGATGCGCTGTGCAAGCGTTTCGACGTCAATGCTGAGGCACGGACCTATCACGGAGCGCTGCTCGACAGCCAGCTTCTTGCTGAAGTCTATCTAGAGCTACTTGGCGGACGTGCACACCGGTTTGATTTTGGCGGACAGAGTGTCACCGCTACAGGCGACCGTGCCCCAGCACTTCAGCGCCCGACGCCCCGCGAAGCAGCGATTTCAAAGGATGAAACACAAACCCACCAAGCGTTCATCGAAACGCTCGGTGAGGATGCGATCTGGAAGCGTTACGCCTGAGGCTCAGCTGGAGGTGTCGCCTGGGCTTGAGCCTGTGCGGCAGCCGCTGCACGTTGCTTTTGCGTCTGATAAAGCTGGCCAAAATCGACAGGATCAATGCGCAGTGGCGGGAATCCGCCTTCGGCAGAAATGTCCGCAATAATTCGGCGCGCGAACGGGAATAGGATACGTGGGCATTCGATCAGGAGGATCGGTTCCATGTCTGCTTGAGAAAACCCGGAAAGTTGGAACAGGCGAGCATAATCCATTTCAATCAGGAACAGAGCACTCTCTTTGGTGCCGGCGCGGGCTTTCATTTTCAACGTGACTTCGAACGTGCCGTCATTGCCTGCTTTCGGAGCGGCACCTACATCGATACCAAGTTCGATATTTGGCTGTTCTTGAACCGTCGCGCCGGGATTCTCGAAAGAGAGATCTTTAATATATTGGCTTAAAACTCGGATTGCTGGACCTTGTTGTTGTGCAGCGTCTTGTGGCGGCGTCGCCATATCGGGAGTATCAGTCATAAATGGTCACTCTAAGTCTTCAGGATTACTGGCGCGTAACATGTGCCATAAAGTGGCGCAACGGTGGGTGGCACTTCCGCGAAAGCACCTATATGAGGTGCAGAAAGAGTTTAAAGAGAGTCATATATGTCCTCTTCCATGATTGAATTTTTAGTTCTGGCCGGGATTGCCCTATTTGTCGGGTGGCGTCTCTTCGTCACGCTTGGACAGGATCAAGGTCCGCCGGATGGCCGTGACCGGTCTCCGTCGCCTGCGCCAAACCCGACACCGATGACCTCTGCCAATGCGGGTGGCGCAGATGTCGTCGAGTTGCGGCCCTCCTTCACAGGACCCGCCGCCGCCGGCATGGAAGCAATTTATGATGTGGACAATAGTTTTGATCCGCGCAGCTTCATGCAAGGGGCAAGAGCTGCTTATGAAATGATCGTCGCTGCCTATGGCCGCGGTGATCGTGAGGCACTCAAACCACTGCTCGATACAGATGTTTATGAGGCTTGGGACGCCGCGATTGCTGAGCGCGAGGTGACAGGCGCCGAAGGCCTGCAACTTTTGCGCATTCGTAAAGCCGAAATCGTCGATGCCTCGCTGGCTGAAGACGGCATGGCGCGCGTGACCGTTCACTACGAAGCCGAGCTTGGAGATGGTGAGACAACGACCAAGGCGTCGGAAGACTGGACATTTATGCGTCAGACAAGCTCTTCAGATCCAAACTGGATTCTAGACGACGTCGATACGGCGGAATAGTCGGACAAAGTAATTGGTAACTTGAGCCCTATGTCGGTTCGCGCCTAGACTCAGGGCATGCGAATCATTGCTCTTCTTGCAAGCGCGCTGCTGATATTATCCGGCTGTGAGACAACGCCGCGTCAACCGATCGTGCAACAGCCTGCAGTTCAGGCAACACCAGGCGTGGCGGGTGGCCAATGGCAAACACCGCCGCTCCCTGTTGCATTTGATCAGCTGCCGAACTGGAGAAATGCCGATCTCGCGCCGGGTCTGTCCGCTTTGCGGCGAAGTTGCGAAGTTTTTTCCAAGCGCGCTGCCGGTGCGGTCTTGTCCAATCAAGCGCCTTGGGCGGGCCGAATTGATGACTGGTTACCCGCATGCGCCGCCCTGGATGTGATTCAGGATCAAAATAGTGCCCGCGCTGTTATGCAGGCGCTGTTCACACCCGTGGAGATCCGCTCCCCAGACGGCAATTCGCGCTTTACCGGATATTTTGAGCCAACCTATGAAGCGCGGCTTCGACCGGAACCGCCCTTCACAGAACCTGTTCCAGGACGTCCGAGCGATCTTATTTCCTCATCAGGCCGGGTCTATCAGACTCTGCCGGATGGAACGCGTCGGACCTATCCGATTCGCGCCGAAATCACGCGGAAGGGGGTTCGCGCTTTGGCCTATGCGCATCCAGAGGATGAGTTCTTTCTCAAGATTCAGGGTTCTGGCCGTTTAGTATTGCCGGATGGACGTACCTTGCGCGCGGTCTACGCCGCGAACAATGGACAGCCTTTTCGGTCGACAGCCAATTGGTTGCTAGAACGCGGCTGGATCTCTCGCGGTGAAGCTAACATGCAGGGCATCCGCGCCTGGATGGATCGAACGAGTCCCGCGCGGGCACGGGAGGCGATGAACGCCAATCCGAGATTTGTCTTCTTTGATATTGAGCCGGAAGGCGATCCACGTCTTGGGCCGAAAGGCTCATTTGGTGTGCCGCTTACGCCGCTCGGCTCGATGGCTGTGGACCTTGATTTCCATGCCGGAGGCGTGCCGATGTTTGTTCAAACAACTGCACCCGGATTAAGTGGAAACTGGTCTGGTATGGTGGTTTCTCAGGATACGGGCGGCGCGATTAAAGGTGCTGTGCGCGGAGATTTATATTTCGGGACCGGAGCACAAGCGGGCGCACGCGCTGATACTGTGAATGCACCTGGACGAATGTGGGTGCTCCTACCTCGCGCAGTGGCGGAACGGATCCGTCTTGATCGAACCGCGCAAGCATCAGACTCTGGACCAATTCTGCTTTCGCCCTAGAACACGGCTGATGAGCCGGCGCGACCTGACAGACAAAGAGAAGAAGGCATGGGCCGCAGCCGCGCGGAACGTCACGCCGTTGACCGGTCGTCGCGGCACGCCGTCAGGACAAGGACGCAAACGCAATTCAGATGAGCCAGCTTTTTCTGTAAGCAGCCGCGCCAAGTCTCATGCTGCTCCTCAAAATCGGCAAAACGAGCGCGCCATACGGCGTGGACGACAAGCGATTTCGGCGAGTTTCGATCTCCACGGTCACACACGGGACTCCGCATTTCGAGTTTTGCCGAACTTTCTCGCCATGGAGCAGGCAAAAGGGTCCCAATGCGTGATTGTTATCACTGGCAAAGGCAAATCTGGTGAAGGCGTTCTGCGCCAGTCATTTCTGCACTGGCTCGAGCTTCCCGAGGCGCGCGCCTTGATTAGCGGTTATGCGCCCGCGCATGCGAAGCATGGAGGTGGCGGCGCCTGGTATGTCTTTCTCAGAAGGCGATAAAAAGGAAAAGGGGCAGCCGAAGGCCGCCCCTGAACACGATACGCACTCTACACTGAGCGCGTGTATAGTCTTGCTGTGTTAATGAATTACGACTGTTTTGCGAGGAGGTTGCGAATCTCTTCCAGCAGCACTTCCTGGCGTGGTGGAGCAGGTGGCTCCGCCGGCGCTTCTTCCTCTGCTTTCTTCATCATGTTGTTCATGCCCTTGATGATCAGAAACATAACGAAGGCGACAATCAGGAATGAAATAACGGCCGAAATGAATTCACCAATTTTGATTGTGACCGCTTCTGTGACCACTGAACCATCTTCGGCAAGGACGGCAGGTGCCATCTCATAAGCCCAACTTCCAAAGTCCAATCCGCCCAAAACCGGGCTGAGCGCAGGCAGGAATACTCCCTGAATAAAGGCCGTCACTACAGTTGCGAACGCGCCGCCCATGACGAAACCAACCGCCATGTCGACAAGGTTGCCCTTCATGGCAAACTCTTTGAATTCGTTGAACATTTAAAACCCCTTTTGTTCTCCAGACCTCAAAGGTCATAGCACAGAATGTTGGAATTCTGCCGCGAGGTCAAATAAGGGAAACAGTTGAATTACAGATGCTTAGCGGGACTCAGGGTCCATTCCATCATTCACGCGTGCCCGCAATTCCTTGCCCGGACGGAAGAAGGGCACAGATTTCGCCTCAACGCTGACGGCTTCACCCGTGCGGGGATTGCGCCCTTTTCGTGCTTTCCGATGTCTTACGGAAAACGCACCAAACCCACGAAGCTCCACCCGGTCCCCGCGCGCCAGAGCGTCGCCAATTTCGTCAAGAATAACGGAAACTACCTTTTCGAGGTCCTCCGGACGAAGCTCCGGATTTTCATCGGCAAGTTTTGCAATCAGTTCGGATCTCAGCATGTCTTTGAACCTAAACGAAAAATGCGACGGAGACTAGGCCTCCGTCGCAAAATACTTATCCATTACCTTATTGTTAGGAACGGATGTAAACCAACTTACGCTTCGTCGCTTTCGTCGGCCTTCTTCTTAGTTGCTTTTTTCTTCTTTGGCTTCTCTTCGGCAGCCGCTTCATCAGCGTCACCTGTTGCGAGAGCCGCACCAAGAATGTCACCAAGAGACGCGCCACTGTCGGCAGACCCGTACTGTGCAACAGCCTCTTGCTCCTCAGAGATCTCAAGCGCTTTGATTGAGACGCTGATGCGACGAGACGAGCGATCAACCTGAGTGACCTTCGCATCGAGCTTGTCGCCAACTGCGAAACGCTCTGGGCGTTGTTCACTGCGATCGCGTGAGAGATCTGAACGACGGATAAAGGCTTTGACAGCTGGGTCGCCAAACTCAACCTCAATACCACCAGATGCAACTTCGGTTACCGTACAGGTGACAATGGCACCGCGTTTGACGCTTGCATTGTCAGCAATTGGATCGCCGCCAACTTGTTTGATGCCGAGCGAAATCCGCTCTTTCTCAGTGTCGACGTCGAGTACTCGTGCTGTAACAGTGTCGCCTTTATTGAACGCCTGGATGGCTTCTTCACCGGACTGTTCCCAAGAGATGTCATTGATGTGAACCATGCCATCGAGGTCTGGGCCGAGGCCGACAAACAGACCGAACTCAGTGATGCCGCGGACTTCACCTTCAATGTCGGTGCCGACCGGGTGTTCGGCCATGAAGGCAGACCATGGATTGTCCTGGGTTTGCTTGAGGCCGAGCGAAATGCGGCGCTTCTCGCTGTCCACATCGAGCACTTCGACGAGCACTTCTTGTGACGTCGATACGATCTTGCCGGGATGAACGTTCTTCTTGGTCCAACTCATCTCTGAAACGTGGATCAGGCCTTCAACGCCATCTTCCAGCTCAACGAATGCACCATAGTCGGTGATGTTGGTGACCTGACCGGACATACGTGTGCCAACGGTATATTTGGCTTCGATATCGTCCCAAGGATCGCTTTCCAGCTGCTTCATGCCGAGGCTGATCCGCTGGGTGTCTGGGTTGATCTTGATGATCTGGACTTTCACCGTGTCGCCAACATTGACGACCTGGCTTGGGTGATTGACCCGCTTCCAGCTCATATCCGTGACGTGCAGGAGGCCGTCAATGCCGCCCAGATCAACGAACGCACCGTAATCGGTGATGTTCTTGACGACGCCTTCACGGGTATCGCCTTCATTCATATCGCCGACGATTTCAGCGCGCTGTTCGGCACGGCTCTCTTCAAGGATAGCGCGGCGAGAAACAACGACGTTGCCACGTGCGCGATCCATTTTGAGGATGGCGAAAGGCTGAACTTCGTTCATCAATGGGCCGACGTCTCGGACAGGGCGGATATCGACCTGCGAGCCAGGAAGGAAGGCATTCACGCCGCCAAGATCGACGGTGAAGCCGCCTTTAACGCGACCAACAATCGCGCCTTTAACAGGCTCTTCTTTATTGTAATTGTCTTCGAGACGGATCCAGCTTTCTTCGCGGCGCGCTTTGTCGCGCGACAGAACAGCTTCACCCATCAGGTTTTCGATCCGGTCGAGGAAAACTTCGACAATGTCGCCAGCTTGCGGCTGGTTTTCTTCGAGCAGGAATTCTTTCGCAGCAACGCGGCCTTCTGTTTTTAGGCCTACATCGAGTACGAGATAATCGCCATTATTTGAAATGACGGTGGCTGGAACAACTTTGCCCTCTTGCAGGGTGGCGGCACCAGCGCTGTCCTCAAACATAGAGGCAAAATCCTCAGTTGAGGGATTCATTGAGTCAGTCATGGGGTCTCCAAAAGCGCAGCATCACGGGGTTCACGGCCAGATGCACCATGCTTCCGGTCCGACGTCGCTGCGATGTCAGGGATAAACTTTGAGAGCCTTTAGATTTGGGTCTAGGACCCAGAACTCTCTGATTTTCGGGCAATGACGGCGTCGACCGCAGCCCGGGCTTTATCCACAGCCGCGTCTATAGTCAGATGAGTGGTGTCGATCAAGACTGAATCTGCGGCTGCAATCATTGGGGCATCGGCGCGATTTTTGTCCCGTGCGTCACGTTCTTTGAGTTGCGCGATCATATCCTCGAGTGAAAGCGTGTCGCCTTTGTCCGTGAGCTCTTTCCAGCGCCGCGTC
>JAYZAM010000136.1:0-5516 GCA_036339715.1 Pseudomonadota bacterium
GAATTCAGACGGGATGATGAAAAGCGCGCCGGTCTTTCCGGGCACGATCCAGTGTCCGCCATCAGGCGTACCCGTTGTGCTCCTGTGCGACGCGCAAACTACTGGCGGCTACCCCCGGATCGCGGCGATTGCACGTTGCGACCGCCATTTACTCGGTCAGGTCCGACCCGGCGACAGTCTCATCCTGTTGGAACGCACGCCCGAAGCCGCCGCGCGCGATCATGCGGAGAAACTGGCGCTCCTCAATACCTGGCTTAACGCAGACGATTTTCGCTTGGGCTAAACCCCGGCAACTTCGCTGGCGGCAGCTTCGGCTTTCACCCACTTGATGAAAGAACGCACATCTTCCGAAAGATGTCGCCCCTTCGGCCAGACCAGCCAATAGCCATAATCGACGCTGATCGATCCGTCGGCAAATGGTGCAATCAGGCGGCCCGCGGCAATGTCAGAGGCGGCAATCGCGCGCTTGGCAAGGACCACGCCGCGCCCTGAAGCGGCAGCTTCAATCGCCAGAGCGGATTGATTGAACCGGGGCCCACGCGTGCCATCGACATCCGCGCCAGCGCCGCGCGCTTTCAGCCAACTGGTCCAGTCTGGGCAGGACGGGTCCACTTCCGCACTGACATCATGGATCAGTGTGTGTTTGGCGAGATCTGCTGGCTTGCGGATCGCATCCACGCCTTCGAGAAGTCGCGGTGAGCAGACCGGTAAGACGGTCTCATCCAGCAGTTTTTCTGCTTTCAAACCATCATAATCGCCGGCCCCGTAGCGGATCGCGAAGTCCGCGTCAGCCGTGGTAAAATCCGTCAGCCCACTATCGGCGCTGACCCAGGCCTCAACGCCTGGGTGTGAATTGTGAAACCCGTCCAGCCGCGGGGCCAACCATTTGGCGGCAAAGCTTGGCGCCGAGCTCACCATGACGCGGCCTTTTCGGGCCGGGGCCTGCATAATCCGGCCCGCTTCGGCAATCTGATCGAAGGCTTCTCGCACCAGCGGCAGCGCGGCTTGCGCGGCATCGGTCAGCAGAACACTGCGGCCGGTTCGTTTGAACAGTGGCGTGCCCGCATACTCCTCGAGCTGGCGAATATGCTGCGAAATCGCGCCCGGCGTGACATTCAATTCGTCTGCCGCTTTCGTAAAGGACAGGCGACGCGCAGCAGCTTCAAAGGCGCGCAGGGCGTTCAATGGCGGGAGGCGATCATTCGTATCTGACATAATGCACGTCTATAACCAGATTTTGATTGTAGTTTCTCTAAACAATGGGATAAGGCCCATACGGTTGCTGAAACCGCTTCGTCAACACATTTCTCCCACAACCATCGATCAAACGGATTTCCGAAGCCTATGCGTCTCTTCCCTGCGTTTTTCTATACGGATGATGCCCACATCACGGTTTTTGGCGGCGGCGAGGAAGCACGGCGCAAGGTTAGGCTCCTGGCCAAGACAACGGCGCGCATCACGGTCATTATCGACACCGCAATCGAGCCTGGCTTCGCTGAAGAGTTCGCGGGCCGGATCACAATCGCCCCGCGCGATATGGCGGGACAAGCGTTGGATCGTTCAAAATTCGCGATCATTGCCTGCCGGACGAAAGCCAATTGCGATCAGTCTATTCTCTGGGCGCGTGAACATGGCGTGCTGATCAATGTCGTGGACCAACCTAAGGCGTGCGACTTCACCGTTCCGAGTATTTTGGAGCGCGGCGAGATCGTCGCGGCGGTAGGCTCCGGCGGGGCGGCGCCGGTGCTTGCCAAACGAGTCCGCACCAACCTCGAAGCCCTAATGCCACAAAATATGGGACCTTTGTCAGAGCTTGCCCGGGACTTTCGCCCGCGGGTCTATGAAGTGCTCGACGATGGCATGAAACGCCGTCAGTTCTGGGAAGCCGCGCTGAACGGCGCCCCAGCAGATCTAGCTATGGCAGGGGAATTCGATGCCGCGCAGGCCGCCATGGAAACGCTTCTGCAAGCCATCGCATCGCCTACCAATCAGACCGGGACTGTGCACATTGTCGGTGCCGGTCCGGGCGATCCGGAACTGCTCACCTTAAAGGCTTTTCGCTTAATCCAGAATGCCGATGTGGTCTTCCATGATCGGCTTGTCAGCGATGAAATCATGGATCTCGTGCGCCGCGATGCCGAGCGCGTGTCTGTTGGAAAATCGAAGGCCAATCACAGCGTGCCACAAAATCAAATTCACGACTTGATGATCGAAGCCGCGCGACAGGGCCAACGGGTTGTTCGTTTGAAAGGCGGTGACCCCTTCATTTTTGGACGCGGTGGCGAAGAGGTCGAAGCGCTCCGAGATGCAGGTATTGACGCGAAGGTCGTCCCTGGGATCTCTTCGGCACTCGGCTGCGCCGCATCGGTCGGTTTGCCACTCACACATCGCGATCATGCGCAGGCGCTGACCTTTGTGACGGGTCACGCGAAATCGGGAGATGTCCCGGATCTGGATTGGAATTCACTCGCCAAACCCGCTCAAACCGTGGTGGTTTTCATGGGGGTGGGAACCGCACCAGTGATTGCAGAAAAACTCATCCATGCTGGTCGCGCGACCAGCACACCGGTGGCGGTTATCGAAAACGGCACGCAACCAAACGAAATCAAAGTGTTCGGCACCCTGGCCGAGCTGCCGCAACTGATTACGCGGGCTGGAATTAAAGGCCCCGCACTCCTGGTGATTGGTGAAGTCAGTGCCATTCCCGCTCAAATCCTTGCAACTCTGTCTTCGGAGGTCGCCGCATGACGTCGGTTCGCCCAAAACTCAAACCCGAAACGCCTAAAACGGTAACCGCCTGGGACACCGCCACGGGCAATGTGGTCTGGCTACGACAAGACGAGAGCTGGACAGAAGATGCCAGCGAGATTGGTGTCTTTGCGGGCGATGCCGCAGAAGCCGCACTCGAAAATGCCAAAACACAGGAAGGGTCGATCACGGATCCTTATTTCATGGAAGTCACCGAAGAGGGAAAAGTTGCCGGTCGTGAAACGCTACGCGAAACGATCCGCGCGAATGGTCCCACGGTTCCTTATGGAGTGATCATCAAGTGAGCGACCGCGAGATTTCAAAACTCACGCTATATGGCGACAGCATTTCCGGAAACTGCCAGAAACCGCGATGGACCGCCGACTATCTCGACATTGATCATGATTGGGTCGAGGTCGATATTCTGGATGGCGGAACCCAAACCGAGGAGTTCCTCTCGCTCAATCCTGTCGGACAAGTTCCAATTGCACGCTGGCCGGATGGCCGTGTGCTGCCGCAATCAAATGCGATCATGCTCTATCTGGCTGAAGGATCAGACCTCATTCCAGAAGACAGTTTTCAACGCGCGCAGATGAATTCTTGGCTGTTCTGGGAGCAGTACTCGCACGAAACCTCCATCGCAGTGCGGCGCTTCAAGAAACATTACCTGAAACTCGCCGATGCTGAGATTGATCCACAATTGATGATCAAAGGTCGACGTGCGCTGGGCGTCATGGAAATGCAGCTCACCTGGACCGACTGGCTGGTCGGAGAACAGCTTTCCTGTGCCGACATCGCGCTGGTTGCCTATACGCGTGTTGCGCATGAGGGGGGATTTGATGTGGCTGAATTTCCAAATGTTGAGCGCTGGGTCAGTCGCGTCGAAGGCGCATTATCTATCGGTCACGCTATGCCCAAACAAGGGGTCACTTTGTAATGTATCGCTATGATGAGTTTGACGCGCAAATCGTAAAAGAGCGCGTCGATCAGTTCCGCGGGCAGGTTGAACGCCGCCTATCCGGTGAGATCCTCGAAGATGAGTTTAAGCCCCTACGCTTGCAGAACGGCGTCTATCTGCAATTGCACGCCTATATGCTTCGCGTCGCGATTCCATATGGCCAGCTCAATGCCGCCCGGATGCGCAAGCTTGCAAAGATCGCCCGGGACTATGATCGCGGCTACGGGCATATGACGACGCGCCAGAACATTCAGTATAACTGGGTTGCCCTCAAAGACATTCCGGATGTGCTTGAAGAACTCGCCGAAGTCGAGATGCACGCCATTCAGACGTCCGGAAACTGCATTCGTAACGTTACCTCTGATCACTTTGCAGGCGCGACGAAAGACGAGATCATGGATCCGCGGCCCTGGTGTGAGATCATTCGCCAGTGGAGCACGTTCCACCCGGAATTCGCTTTCCTGCCGCGCAAGTTCAAGATCGCGGTCACAGCGGCAGAGCATGACCGCGCAGCGATCCGGGTCCA
Source organism: Pseudomonadota bacterium (assembly GCA_036339715.1). GTDB lineage: Bacteria > Pseudomonadota > Alphaproteobacteria > Caulobacterales > Hyphomonadaceae > Henriciella. Next base: position 4,233 of record JAYZAM010000136.1, read on the forward strand.
CGATATCGGCTTGCACATGCGGGTTCGGGATGGCGTGGTCGGTTTCGAGGTTCATGTCGGCGGCGGCCAGGGCCGCACCCCGATCATTGCGACCATGGTCAACGAGTTCGTACCCGAGACGGAAATCCTCGACTATCTCGAAGCGATCATGCGGGTCTATAACCGCTTTGGGCGCCGGGATAATAAATATAAGGCGCGGATCAAAATTCTCGTAACCGAAACGGGTCCGGAAGAATTTACCCGCCTGGTCGAAGAAGAATATGCGGCTCAGCAGGCGAACGAAAAAATCGCTCTTCCGCAAGCCGAAATTGATCGCATCAATGCCTACTTCGCCCCGCCCGCTTTTGAAAACAAGTCAGCCACGAGCGAGGCATTCGAACGCGCAAAAACGGCCGATCCTGCTTTTGCAAATTGGGCGAGCGTGAACCTCCACCCGCACAAAGTGGATGGATACACATCGGTAACGATCAGTCTGAAGCCGATTGCCGGACTCGCTGGTGACGCCACGGATAGTCAGATGGCGGTCATGGCGCATGTCGCCGAAACCTACGGATTTGATGATATCCGCGTTACCCATGCGCAGAATGTGGTCCTGCCGCATGTTGCGCTCGATGATCTTTATAATGTCTATCGCGAACTGGACGCCGCGGGTCTGACCACGGCCAATGAAAGCCTGATCACGGACATGATCGTCTGTCCGGGCCTTGATTATTGCAACCTCGCTAATGCGCGTTCCATTCCGGTTGGCCAGGAGATCCAGAAGGTCTTTGCCGATCCCGCCTATGAGCAGGATATCGGTAAGCTCCACATCAACATTTCAGGCTGTATCAATGCCTGCGGACACCACCATGTTGGCCATATCGGCATTCTTGGGGTCGACCGCAAAGGTGAGGAATATTATCAGATCTCGCTCGGCGGACGGGCCGATGAAAAGGCCGCAGTAGGCCAAATTATCGGCAAGGCGCTGCGCCACGAAGAAGTGCCCGGGGCAGTGAAAACGATTGTCGACACCTATCGCGACCTTCGCACTGGTGCAGACGAAAGATTTATCGACGCGGTCGAACGCCTCGGCGTCGAACCCTTCCAGGAGGCGATCTATGCCGCTGATTAAAGATGGCGCTCAAGCTGAAGATACGTGGACCTTCATTGAAGAAGGCGACTTACCGAGTTCAGGACGCGTAACGGTCCCTTTAGCTAAGCTAATAGAAGAATCTGACGCGCTTTTGGCGCGAAACCAGCAGATCGGAGTGCGGTTGTCCCCGGCGGATGACCCGCATGATTTGA
>JAYZAM010000137.1:0-3433 GCA_036339715.1 Pseudomonadota bacterium
TATCGCTGGCTCAAGCCATTGCAGCGCCTATCCAAAACGAAGAGAGAAATGGTACAGCCTCTTGGGTTCGAACCAAGGACCTCCGGCTCCACAAACCGGCGCTCTAACCAACTGAGCTAAGGCTGCACTCGAACGCTCCACATACGCCGGAGCGCGGCGGCATTCAAGATTGAATTGCGCACTTATCTGCAATCGCTGCTATTCAGCCGCGACCGGCGTGAGTCGAGCCACCTGTTCGACCGTCTCATGCGCGCGGCGGAAGATCAGCGCCCCGTCCTCAAGTTTGCCATGACGCATCAGAAAGATGTCCCGTGCATAATTCTGGGTGATGATCCAGGGTGCACTTTTGCCCTGCTGGGGGAACCGCTCCATCGCCCGCTGTACATAACCAGAGGAGAAATCAAGGAAATCAGAAGCTGGCTCAACGCCCTCGGCGACGGGGCGTGCTTCAACATAGTTCTCGCGCTCCAGGTGGTTGAGCACTTTACACATATATTCGCTGGTCAGATCTGCACGCAGCGTCCAGCTCGCATTGGTATAGCCAAACACGGCTGTGAGGTTTGGAATTCCGGACACCATGGCACCGCGATAATTGAGGTGGTCATGCATATTCTGAACAGCACCGTCCACGGTGATTTCAGCGCCGCCAATGAATTGCAGGTCGAGCCCAGTGGCGGTGACGATCAAATCAGCTTCAAGCGCCTCGCCCGATTTCAGCTGGATGCCGGTTTCGGTGAAGCGATCTATATGATCGGTCACGACGGAGGCTTTTTCTTCCTTCAAGGCCTCGAATAAATCGCTATCCGGTACCAGGCAAAGCCGTTGATCCCAAGGATTGTAAGTCGGCGTGAAATGCTTCTCGACATAGTCCGCTCCGAGCTGTTCGCGCGTCATATCGAGCAGTTTCTGTTTGACCTTTTCAGGCGCCTTGCGTGTGCGGTCATAGAAGAAAAGCTGGAACAGAACATTGCGCCAGCGCGTAATACCGTAGGCCATCATGCCAGGGAGAAATTTGCGCAATCCATTGGCGAATTTGTCCTCAGACGGGCGCGAGACAACATAAGTCGGCGACCTTTGCAGCATGGTCACGTGCTCTGCCTTGTCGGTCATCGCCGGCACAAGGGTCATGGCGGTCGCGCCAGAGCCAATCACAACGACTTTCTTGCCCGCATAATCATAGTCTTCCGGCCAATGCTGCGGATGGATGATATCGCCTTTGAAATCATCCCGCCCTTCAAACTCCGGCGTGTAACCCTGGTCGTACTTGTAATAGCCGGCGCACATATGCAGCCAGTTGCAGGTCAGTTTCTGTTTGTTCCGCTTGCCTTTGACTTTGACATAGACGGTCCACTGCGCCGCCGCGCTGTCCCAATCGGCGCTGATCACTTTGTAGCCATAACGAATGTTTGGGTTGATCCCGTACTCATCGGCGGTTTCGTGAATGTATTCGCGGATGGCCGGACCGTCTGCGATCGCTTTCTGAGCCTTCCAGGGCTTAAAGTTGAAGCCCAGCGTATGCATGTCGCTGTCGCTTCGGATGCCGGGATAGCGAAACAGGTCCCAGGTCCCGCCCATCGAGTCGCGCATTTCAAGGATCTGGTACGATCGCCCGGGGCACTTTTTGAGCAAATGAACAGCTGCACCAATGCCTGACAGGCCAGCTCCGACAATCAATACGTCATAATGGGTCTTATTCATGACGCCAGTGTCACTTTTTTTGCCCGATCTGTCCAGACATCCCCGAGGGCAACCGTAATCAAGGTGCCTCAAGCACCGCATGCAAGGTCTGACGTGAGATCGCGGACAATGAAGGATTGCGGCCCCGATAGTAGTCGAGCGCGATTGCTGCGACCGACACCGCCCACCCTTTTCCGCGCGCCCACAACGCGGCGTCACACCCGAGTTCGGTCCGGAAAACGGATCGCGCCGAAGCGGGCAAAACCGACCAGGCGGCCATACAATCGCAAGCAGGATCACCCACCCCAGACAACCCAAAATCGATCACCGCTGAGACGAGGCCGTCGTTTACGAGGATGTTTCCGCCTTGCAGGTCGCCATGGATCCAGACCGGCGCTTTCTGATCGATCGGAGCGGCCAGCGCGGACGTCCACACCGCCAGAAGCGCGTCTTCCGGAAGCTCGTCTGATACTCCCGAAATTGCGCGGCGGGTAAGGTCATCTCGATGCTTCAGATCCACGCCGCGATAGTGATTTTGCGGCCCTGACGGCGGCGCATTCTCTGTCGGTTTGGCCTGTAGCGCGCGTAAAAACCCCGCCAGACTGCGCCCGGCATCGTACCAGTCGTCTGGAGGGGTCTGGTTCAAAGCGGTTCCGGATTGCCACGCATAGATTGACCAGTCGTATGGATACCCGTGATCAGGGTTGCCTCTGGCAACGGGAGAAGGAATGGCAAGCGGGAGAGGCGCCAGCTTTCCGAGCCAGGTCTGTTCTTTCGCCACCTGGGACACCACGTCTGCACGGACGGGGAGACGTACACTCAGATCCTCGCCCAAACGAAAAATCAGATGATCTGTCCCGCACGTCGATATCGGTCGTAGAGGCAGGTCTCGATAGTGCGGGAACTGCGTGTCGATGAGTGCACGAACGACCGCGAGATTTGGTGACGTCATCCCGACGGCCCGAGCACCCGCACCTCCACCCGGCTGGTGCGCCCTTCGGCGTCTATGGCAGAGACTTCGTAGAACCCTGCGCGCGTTGGTCGCCAGCTTGGCAGGCCGCCATCATCGAATTTGACGGGCGCTCCATCGACGTACCAACGCAGGTCCGTCTCTCCCCGACCTGCCAGTACGAATGGACGTGCCACTTGTCCGTCAACCGTTCCGGCCCAGAGCTCTGCATTGCGCGGCGGGAACAGGATTTCAGGAGGGCGGGCCTCGCCATCAAAATCAGCAAGCGCCCCTTTTGCGTCCGGCATCTTTTGCGTCATGAGCCGTGTGGTCGAGGGGCTGCTCACCCCGAGGTGGCTCGTTGCGCGGTCAGCGACGTCGAACAAGAGCGGTAGCGCGGCGAGCCGACCGGTTGCGCCAGGTCTGGGCGCGCCGTCAGCCCGTCCGACCCAGATGACGATCGCATAATCTCCCGAGACGCCCGCGGCCCAGGCATCTCGATAGCCATAAGACGTCCCGGTCTTGAACGCGACCTCCGGGGCATTCGCCGTCAATCGACCCGGCATACGGCCCTTTGGGGTTGGCGTATCTCTGAGGATTTTGAGCACTTTCTCAGCACTGTCCTTGCTGATCAAACGAAACCCGTTTTTGTGCTTTCCGATCTTTGCTTCGTCCCAGATGAGTGGTTTCGAGACGCCGCCATCCCCGAGCGCGGCATACAAGACCGCAAGTTCCTGTGCGGTCAGTCCCGCACCTCCTAGGGCGAGTGCCAAACCGGGTTCCTTTTGCGCAGCATCCGAAATGCGG
>JAYZAM010000138.1:0-3113 GCA_036339715.1 Pseudomonadota bacterium
CCTTGCCAGAGGACCTTTTCTCCCTCCGGCAAGCGTTCAGGCAAACCGTGAACCGGTTCGACCGGGCCGTCATCTTCATCGTGAAACAGTCTCATAGGAAGGGCTCAGCTAGTTCGGGGCTGGCGTAGAGTTTACCGCCGCCATAATAGCCGCTGATGCGGTCTTCTTCGCGGCGTGTCACTGACAGCTCTTCTTTCGTCTTAGGCGCAGCTTGCAATTGCGCGGCCGTGACGGCCTCAACGACGACTTTCGGACGACGCCCGCCTTTCACATTTGCAAAGAACATCGGCACTAGGACGCGTTCCGCTTTTCCAGAAGCTGCGTCTTCAGCAGAGATTTCGACCTCGAGATATCGGATGATCGCTTCAGAACGATCGACCCAGAGATCAGCCACTTTGCCAGCAACTTTTTTATCAAAGCACACCACATCTAGACCGCGCGGATCGAGATCCTGTTTGGCAACTTCGAAGCCCGGGCTGTCGCGGTAAGGCGCAATACGGGGTTTGCCTTCCAGAGTGAGGTCCGGATAATCCTCGCGCATGGCATAGGAGGCGGGTCCCACACCGTCCTGCAGCGGATCGCCCGAGGGCACCAATGGCGCGCCCGGCCAGACCGCGGTGCGCTTCATGGCAAGCTCACGCTCATCGCGCGGACCAAAGGACTGGTTTAGCGTCCCACGTCCATGCGGAAGATTGTAAGTCTTTTTAGGGGGCATCCAGAACGTTCCGGAGGCTTCCTGCTTTCCGGTCGTGTCAGATTCGAGAGGATAACCTTCGCGTCGGTCCTCACGTCGCAAATAGAAGATCAATCCAAAGAAAAATATCGTGAATGCCCAGAGGCATACATCGACGAGGTCGATCCCTGAAACAAATTCTCCGCCAAAAATCATGGTCTTTCTCCTTCGTGGCGCTTTAGTCCGGGAACGCCGCCAACCCGAATTTACTGTCTTTGTTTGCTCCCTCCTGGCGCGCATGGGCCGCAATAGGCCCAAGTACGGCAAGCGTGACGAAGAGAAGCAAAATTTCGATGTGATAAACGACGCTGTACCCAATCGCGGTTTGGTTGAGCGCCTGGCCAAATACCCCTGTGCCGACGAGCGCTTCGACACCGTCTTTTACGGCACCGCCGATCGCGAGGGCCAAGCCTGCTGCGGTGGCCTGAACTGCGCCCCAGGCGCCGAGCGCGATACCGCTATCGCTCGACTCCGCAAGTTCCATTGCCGAGGTCAGCATGCAGACCGAAAACAGCCCACCGCCCAATCCAATCAGAAATGTCCCGGCCTGGAAAACAACCGGAATGCCAATCGGCTCAGCAAAGATAACCAGGGTGAACGCAACCACCCCGATCAGAACCCCAATCGCACCGAGGCGGTGCGTTTCGAGTCCGCTGCTCAGGCCTTTCGCGGCCATCGCAAATCCCAGAATTGTTCCAAAGGCGAAGAGCGCGGTCAGACGCGTCGTTTCACTGACGGACATGCCGAGGAGCTCTGCCCCATAAGGCTCAAGCAAGATGTCCTGCATGCTAAACGCCATTGATCCGACGCCCACCGCCATCAGCAATCGACGCGAGCGAACATCGCTCATCAAAGTCTTCCAGGAGTCTTTGAAATTAGCCGGTTGCGCGGTCCCAGTGATCACCTCGGGGTTGCGAACCTCCTGACGCCACAGCGCGATGACATTCAGCACGATGACGACAACCGCAGACCCCTGAATGACACGCACCAGCTTGTCGTGAGAGAAATCCGTCAGCAGCGCGCCATAAATGAGCGCGCTGACGCCCATACCGACCAGCAGCATGACATACAGCAAGGCGACTACGCGCGGACGAACATCAACGGGTGCAATATCTGAAGCGAGTGCGAGACCCGCGGTCTGGGTCGTGTGCAAGCCTGCGCCCACCAGCAAGAACGCCAAAGCGGCACCCGCCTGCCCGATCCAGGCGGGCGCTTGCCCAGCACCTGAGAGCAGGATCAAGGCGAAGGGCATAATCGCCAGTCCGCCGAACATGAACAATGATCCGAACCAGATAAACGGCCCACGCCGCCAACCGAGGACAGAGACATGCGCATCAGATTTGTGGCCGATCAGAGCCCGCAAAGGCGCAAACACAAGCGGCAATGAGATCATCAGCGCGACCAGCCAAGTCGGGACGAAGAGCTCAACAATCATCACACGGTTGAGCGTGCCAGCAAGCAAGGTCAACATCATCCCGACGCTGACCTGAAACAGAGACAGACGCAGAAGCTGGGTTAAGGGCAGATCTTCGCTCGCCACATCGGCGAACGGCAGCAGCTTACGACTGAGCCCTTTCCATGCATCTGCAAATTGAGGTCTCTGTTCGTTCATCCAGACACCTCCATGGCGTGAGAGATGTAGAACCCTGACTTGATCCGCTCCGAATTGAGCACACGATGCGCCGACAAGACTGCGCGAACATCTTTCTCGCTGTGTGGCTTGATCGCTGGTGAACGATCACCCCGTGGAAAGAGCTTACCCACCGCGTGCATCACGCTGAGCAAAGGCGTGCTCGGCGCAAAGGTGAAGGAACAGGACTCGCGAGACAAATCGATCAAACGATAAAGCGTCGACTGAAAGTCCGGCAAGTCATAGTGAATGACCGAGTCCATGCAGACGACATAATCAAATGGTCCGCCGGGCGGGTTCAGCATATCGCCAACCATAAAGTCGACATGACCTTTAAGGGGCAACGCTTTGGCGCGCTCTGCAGCGAGATCGACGAGCGATTTGGATAAATCAATGGCCACCACGTCAGCGCCGCGATCCGCCGCTTCCATGGCCAACTGCCCCGCACCGCAGCCGGCATCGAGAACACGTGCGCCGTGCAGATCGGCGGGAAGCCAACTCATCAGAGTCGCCCGCATATTGTCGCGCCCTGCCCGTACCGTCGCGCGCACGCCAGTGAGAGGCTCATCTGACGTCAACCGAGCCCACGCATCGGCAGCTGTGCGATCAAAATATTCTTCGATCTCATTTCGGCGACGGATGTAGTTCGTAGCGCTCATCTATTCGAACCCCAGAAAATCGAAGATTTCGCGATCTTTCATCGGCTCAGCTTCGAGTTCATCGACACCGCTCCAAAGGTTTTCCGCGAGT
>JAYZAM010000139.1:0-6025 GCA_036339715.1 Pseudomonadota bacterium
TCGCGATGGGCTTCGGCGAACCGGGTAAGCGAGTCGAAGAGGAATAAGACCGAATGTCCCTGATTGCGGTAGTGTTCGGCCGCGGCCATGGCGCAGAAAGCAGCGCGTTTCTTCGCGCCGGGAGGTTCATTGGCGGTTGCGGCGACGATTGTGGTTTTGGGTAAGACTTCGGCGGGCAGAACTTCATCTATAAATTCCTGTACCTCCCGACTGCGTTCGCCGATCAGGGCGATCACCACACGATCAGCACTCATTCGGCCGGCCAGTGTGCCCAGCAGGGTTGATTTCCCGACCCCGGAGCCTGCAAACAGTCCAATCCGCTGTCCGCGGCTGATTGGCAAGAGCGTATCGGTCACGTTCAGTCCGGTTGAGAGACGGGGGCCGAGGGGTTTGCGATCGGCCGGTGAAATGGGTCGACACTGCAAGGGGGCTTTAAAGGCTTGGCGAGCGGGATGATCTGGCGTCCGGCGCATCTGCACCTCGCCGCGATAATTGACCAATGCGCCCAGCCAGTGATCCCCGATCGTGATTTCGTCCTGTTGGGAGACATAGGCCCGGTCTCCGATTCGCGCCGCTTCCGTCGAGCTAAACATCAGCACGTCAACGCGTTCCCCCGACACGGACATTACCTCGCCGATTAAGGGCTGACCGGGTTTTTCGATCGTCACGCTGTCGCCGATGCCCACCACATGACTGACGCCAGATAGCTCAAGCATGCCCGGGCGGATCTCAGTTACGGCGCCCCAGATGCGCATGGGAGAGGTCAATTGGAAGCTCATCGGCAGAAACTTAATAAACCTTGGGTATGCATTAATTCTTTATTCAACTTATGGTCGCAAATTTTGCAGAATCGTTAACCTTAGGGGATTTTTAGATGAGATCAGAGCTTTCTCTCAATCAGCAAAAAGGCACCCGATTGCCTGTGTTGACAGGGGATCTGGGGTCGTCTGCACCGATAAAGATAGCTGTAAGTTTATCATCGGTGGCTCGGGCCAAATCCGAATCAACCCCTAACGTTTCGAATCACTCCGGCGTGCTGGCGTCGGTCAGAAGCAACCTTCGAATCCAGAAAAAGCGTGGGTCACACAACGCATCGACAGCCCAGGGACGGGCTCAAAAGGTATAGGATATACAGCAATGAATAATACTCTTCTCACAAACAATAGTGCGATGGTTGCGCTGGAAACCCTGCGCGGCATCAACAAGGATCTGGCTGAAGTTCAGGCTAAAATCTCGACCGGTAAAGAGGTTGCAAACGCCAAGGACAATGCCGCCATCTGGGCGATCTCCACGGTCATGTCGACTGATGTTGAGAGCTTCAAGCAAATCAGTGACTCGCTGAACAAGGGATCTGCGACAGTCGGTGTGGCGCGCAACGCCGCCGAGTCTGCGACAACGCTGATCCAGGAAATGAAAACGCTGATCGTTTCAGCGCAGGATGATCTAAACGCGGATGACCGCGCAAAGATCCAGGCCGATATCGCGGCGAAGCGCGATCAAATCGCCACGACCGTCAATGCTGCCCAGTTTAACGGTGTGAACCTTGTTCGCGGGACCGAAGATGTGACCTTCCTCGCATCGCTCGATCGCCAGGCGGACGGTACGGTCAACACCTCCAACATCACGGTTGGTCGGCAAGACCTGACCACCTCATCCGGTGTGTTCGGCACTGCGATCAGTGCAGTTCTCTCTGCAGGCTTTGCGGATGTCGACGGCACCGGCACGAACACGACGACTATGGATGCTGCGACTGGTAAGGCGCTGCAGTTCGATATTACCGCTGCGAACAGCGCGTCTTACTCGTTCACTGTAAACGGCACGCAATTGTCTTACACCTCGGATGCTTCGGCGACGACGGCTGAAATCCAGGCGTCATTTGCGGCGCAGATCAACGCGCTTGGTATCGAAGGTTTGACGGTTGATATCGGGACGGCGGATAAACTCATCCTGCGAAATGAAAGCCCGTTTGCAGATATAACGGCTTCTTCGACGTCTGCGACGCCGGCGAACTTCGTCGCTGAGACCGTTGACGGTGTGGCTGCGACCAACGTCAATGGTTCACAGACGCTCGAGCAACGTGCGACGAGCATCGACTTTTCCACGACCGCCTCTTTTCCTGAAGGCCAGGGTTTCCGGGTCACGCTGGGGAGCGACAGCTTTGAATATGTAGCGGGTAAGGGAGAGACGGCTGAGGATGTCGCGCGCGGTCTTGCGACGGCGATTGGATCTGCTTCTGTCACCGGTGTGTCCGCCGAGGTTCAATATGACTCGGCAAATAATGCCTGGAGCCTTGCCATTGATGATGAAACCGGCAGTCAGGCTTTGACCATTGTTGCTAATGATGGAAACGGTACCGCGTCTGGGGGTCTATTCGGCCTCGATCAGATTGATGTCAGCACCGCTGCTGACGCGTCTGCCGCTCTGAACAATATTGAAACTTTGCTGGACAATGTCATTGGCGCTGCTGCAGCCTTTGGTTCTGATCAGAGCCGGATTGAATCTCAGTCTGAATTTGTGACCACACTTTCTGACTCATTGCGATCCGGTATCGGAACGCTCGTTGATGCCGATCTTGAAGCCGCGTCGGCCCGCTTGCAGGCGCTGCAGGTTCAACAGCAGCTTGGCACGCAAGCGCTCTCAATTGCGAACCAGTCACCGCAGTCTCTGCTGTCACTGTTCCAGTAAACCCAATCGTTCGGAGCGGTCTCTGATCGCTCCGGATCTCACCGCTTAGGATTAGCGTAAGTGCAAACTTGGAGGGACTAGGAATGTCCGAATTCGTGCTCAAACTTGCTCCTGAAGAGCGATTTTATGTCAACGGAACTGTCTTTGAGAATGGCGACGAGCCAGGCAGTTTCCGAGTGCCAGGCCCCGATGTGCGGGTCTTGAGATCTCGCGACGCCTTGCAGGCGAGTGACGCGACAACCCCAGTGAAGCAGGTTTACTTTACCATCCAGCTGTTGATCACGCGTGACTTGGATGAGGCGGAGACATTGCCTGATCTGGAGCGGGCTTGCGATGAGCTGAGCGCCGCGTTTGCGCCGGCAAATCCAGAGATCATTCCGATCCTGCAAGAGCTGATCCGCCGCCGGAACTATTTCTCAGCCCTGTGCTATCTGAAGCAGATCGTCGCGCTTGAGGCACAGCTTCTCGGTGAAGAAGTGCCGTCTGCTCTGGCGGCTTAATTCAAGAATAATCAGCGCGCGCCCCTTGAAAAATCGGGTGCGGGCCATCGGCTTGCGAGCCAGGACTTTCGCGATCAGGAATTGATCTTTGATTGCGGGGATCCGGTCGCAAGCCATTCTATTATGAGTTGATCCCAGGGGCGAGAGCGCGGACGCTCACCTGGTTGACGTGTGTCCCTTAGCCGTTTGATAACAGTGATTAAAATTGACGCGAACGTGCGGCGAAAAGTTAATCAAACCCGGGGTATCTGTTAATCCTTTCTTCAACTTATAGTCGCAAATTTTGTGGAAACATTAACCTTCGGGGATTTGCGGATGCTCTCGGATCTTTCTCTCTTTCAAGTCTATGGGGCGATGGCTCGCCATGCCGCTGAATCACAGAAAGTCAGCGCTGAAAATCTCGCACGCGCCAATGAGCCGGGATATAAAGCTGTCGAAATCGAGTCCTTTGCCGCCTTTATGGAGCGGACCGGACCGACGATCGATAAAACGGATTTCAGCCAGTCATTCGCTCAGAATCTGACGGCCGCGATAGCATCGCCAAACGGCAATACGGTGAGCGTGGAACAGCAGGTCTTCAAATCTGCAGAAGCGGCGCAGCAGCATCAGATGGCCCTGACCGTCTACTCCAAATCCCTGGAGATGATGAAGCTTGCCCTTGGGCGTCGAAGCTAGGGAGTGAGCGATGAATCCATTTGAATTTTCCATGATGCAGGCTGTTTCCGGCATGCGTACCAATTCCCAGCGGATCACAATCAGCGCTGAGAATGTTTCAAACGCGGACACGCCGGGTTATCAGCGGAAGATCCTTACCACAGAAGCCCAATTCGGCTCTGATGTTAAGTTTGATGCGTTCCGGACCCTGCTGGATGAAACGCCAGGTGAGTTGGAGTTCAATCCTTCTCACCCGATGGCCAATGAAGAGGGTTATTTGACGCTCACTAACGTTTCACTCGTGACCGAGATGGCTGACCTTCGCGAAGCCAATCGATCTTATGAAGCAAACCTCAATTCCTTCCAGCAAGCGCGGAACATGTATTCGTCCCTGCTGGACGTATTGCGTCGTTAAGGAGGCTTAGATGACCAATTTTGGCTTCGGGGCGTATAACACGCTGAGCCCGGCTCAAGTTTCGACCCCGGCTTCAACACAGGCCAAGCCAACCGCGGATGAGAACCCGGTTGCAAAGGGCGCGTCAGAGTTCAAAGCCGCCGTGCAACAGGCTGAACAAGCGGCCATCGATACCGCAGTGAGCGGCGCTGATCCGCATGCCATGGTCGAAGCGCTGGCGAACGCAGAAATGGTGCTGGATACCGCTGTGACCATCCGCGACAAGGTGGTTGAGGCCTATCAGGAACTCCTGCGGATGCCAGTCTAAGAGGGGCGCTGGGGCGATGGGCGAGTCTGAAATCTTTGAGGTCCTAAGGGCCTCTTTATGGACCGGCGTCCTGATGGGGCTGCCGATCCTGGGCGTCTCACTGGTGCTGGGTTTTGTCATCGGTCTGGTGCAGGCCCTGACCTCTGTTCAGGAAATGACCCTGACCTTTGTGCCCAAGATTGTCGCCGTGGTCGCGGTGTTCTTTCTGACCATTGGTTACATGACCCGGGTCTGTCTCGATCTCTTCGAAAATCTCATCATTCCAATGATTACAGGCTGACGCGCGTATGCCCCAAACCAAATTGCTTGATTTGTCTTCGCCCACCGCGTTTCTCGCGATTGGGCTTATGCTGGTTATCCTGGTCATGGTTTTGCCGGTCCCGGCCTGGGTGTTGGACCTCGGCCTGACCGCCTCATTCGCGTTCGCGATCCTGATTTTCACCACCGCGATCTTCATCGAGAAGCCCTTGGACTTCTCGTCCTTTCCGAGCGTCTTGCTCGCCTCCTTGATCTTGCGATTGGCACTCAACGTGTCGTCAACCAAACTGATTATTTCAGAGGGGCATACGGGCACCAGCGCCGCCGGCGGCGTGATCGAAGGCTTCGCCATGTTCATCATGGGCGGCAATCTGTTTGTCGGGCTGGTGGTTTTCGGCGTTCTTATCATCGTGAACTTCATGGTGATCACCAAAGGTGCAGGTCGAATGGCCGAAGTTGGGGCCCGATTTGCCCTCGACGCGATGCCCGGCAAGCAGCTTGCCATCGACTCCGACCTCGCGGTCGGCGCGATCAGCCATGAAGAAGCCAAGCAAAGGCGTCAGAAAGAGCAAGAAGAAGCCGCCTTCCTGGGCTCCCTTGATGGTGCATCCAAGTTCGTCAAAGGTGACGCGATCGCGGGACTGTTGATCACCGCGCTGAACCTCGTTGCAGGCATTGGTTTCGGCTTGGCCGTGCATGGATTGTCGCTCGGTGAGGCTGCAGCGAATTATTCAATCCTGACCGTCGGCGATGGCTTGGTGTCTCAAATCCCGGCCGTCATCGTGTCTGTCTCGGCGGCGCTGCTTCTATCGAAAGGGCGTGACGATGGCGCAATCGATCAGGCGCTCGGCAAGCAGCTCGGCGGAAACGCGACCTCTTTGATGATCGTCTCTGGCCTGCTGGCAGTCTTCGCACTGTTTCCAGGTCTGCCCTTCGTGCCGTTCATGGCCGCCTCAATCGGATTTGGTGTCGCCGCCTACTTTTTATGGAAACAGCAACAGGAAATCGAAGAAAAAGGCGAAGAGACTGAGGAGGCCCCGATTACCGAAGCCGCCAAGATTGGAGATTCCATCCATTCCGATGAGATCCATCTGGAAGTGGCGCCAGATCTGGTCGCAACAGTGCTCCAGGGGGAAGCCGGGATCGAAACGCGGATCGACAAAATTCGTCGCTATATCGCCGAAGAGTACGGGTTTGTTTTGCCGT